>JAZOVL010000138.1:0-20907 GCA_045658685.1 Pilosibacter sp. | reverse complement strand
GAAGAATCTGCCGCAGTACGACTGCGCTGTTCGTGAAGGAAAGTGGAGTCGTTTTTCCATGCGTGAATTGACAGGAAAAACGGTTGGTCTGGTCGGATTCGGACGAATCGGACGAAGACTCGCAGAACTATTGGCCGGATTTGATGTGATGATTCTTGCATATGATCCATTTATCAATGAAACAGCTGCGAAAGAGAGAAATGTTCAAGTGGCTGATCTGGAAGAACTGTTAGCAAAATCAGATGTGGTTTCTCTTCACCTTCCGTCCACGAAGGAGACTCACCATTTGATCAATACCGAGACGATTCGTAAGATGAAAGACGGAGCATACTTGATCAATACAGCTCGTGGAGCACTGGTGGACGAGCAGGCATTGTACGAGGCGTTAGTCAGCGGAAAACTGAGCGGAGCCAGTCTCGACGTATTTGAAAAAGAACCGGTAACGAAAGAGAATCCATTGTTTGGATTGGAAAATACCGTGTTGGCACCACATGTTTCTGCACTTACTTATGAGACCAATTATAATGGTGGTTTGATCTGTGCGGAGTCCATTATCCGTGTGGCGAATGGTGAGAAGCCGGTATATCCGCTTTGGTAAGATAGAATTCAGATAAGATTTAAAAAAGCCGAGGAGTCAATTCCCCGGCTTTTGCTGTATGATATTCATGATTAAAGAAACAGATATAAAATGAAATCGGCGGCGATGGCGGCCAGAACACAGACCATGACCGGTTTTCTTTTCCATGCGAGAATTCCTGCAACGAGTGCACCTGCGATGCCGATCCAGGGCTTCTCTGTATCGACAGTGAAAACACCTGGAAAGATCAATGCGGCCATTGCAGTGTATGGAATCAACTTTAGAAATTTTTCCAGTTTTCCGCTAAAATTCATTTTTCCGATCAGGACAAACGGAAGGGCACGGGGAATGTATGTAACGAGCGTCATTCCGAGCATTAAAAGAAGAAGTTTGCGGCTATCCATGGATTGGTCCCTCCTTTTCTTCGTGGTCTGTTGGTGCGCCGGAATCTTCGTCTAAATCAACAAAAAATACACCGAAGAAAGCGCACAGGAGAGTGGAGAGGATCAATGCCCAGCTGGAATCGATAAGCTGACTCAGAATCGTATTGCATACAGCTGTTAATACGACGAGGGCCCCCAGTCTGCTGTTGTTTGTCAGGTTCGGCATTAAGAGACCGATGAACATAGCATAAAGGGAGATTCCTAAGCTGGCAGTTAATATCTCCGGAAGGAAATCGGAGGCGATGGCTCCGATGAGCGTGCCAACATTCCATGAGCTATAGTTGACCAGAATCAGTCCAAGAAGGTACATGACGGTGCAGTTTTCTTCTTTTTCTGTGGTAAAGATTGCGAAGGACTCATCTGTAACACCAAAAGCGGATAAGAGGCGGATCTTTAAACCTCCGGTAGTCATACGGTTTACGACACAGGTGCTCATAATCACATGACGCAGATTCAGGATAAAGGTTGCCAAAATGATCGCGATCATGCCTGCACCCTGGGTATACATTCCGACTGCCATCATCTGACTGGCTCCGGCAAATACAGAGAGTGACATAAAGCAGGTCTGAAAAACGCTGAATCCTGCTTGTCTGGCCATGAATGCATATGCGATTCCGACCGGAACAAAGCCAAGGATGACCGGAATACCGGAGCGCATACCAAGAAGAAACTGTTTTTTGTTTTGTGTTTTTTGTAATTGATTCATAATATTTAACCTCAGTGATATTGCATTTCGAGATTTGTTTGTATGAAAAACATTATAGCATTCTATGGTGAATTTACAAGCGATTTGGTTCAATTTAAAAGGCAGGTTTTAAGTTTTACTTGCATGGAAAACTGACAGATGATATGCTAAAATAGTGGCAGTATCGAGAGTATTGGGTTAAAGGAGATTGCAATGATTCAGGTAGAGAAATTATCCTATTCTTTTCCGGAAAAAGATTTATATAAAGATGTTTCATTTACACTGCAGGACGGAGCGCACTGCGCCCTGATCGGCAGTAACGGAACCGGAAAATCCACATTGATTCAGATGATGATGGAACCGGATGAGTGGTTATACAAAGGTAAGATCATCCGAAAAGATGTGGGAAGAATTGGTTATGTCAGCCAGTTCTTTAAAACATCCAAAGAAAACACAATGACAGTATTTGAATATCTCAGCCAGTATTTTGTGGAATTACAGCAGAAAAATGAAGCACTTTGTGCGGAGATGGCAACATCGGAAAATCTCGATGAGGTATTTGAGCGTTATCAGAAGGTCATGGACGAGATTGATGCCGTGGATGGAAATAACTATGAATCCAACATCGGAAAGCAGTTGAAGCTTGCAGGTATGAAATCCATGGAACGCATGGAGCTTGGCAAACTGAGCGGCGGTGAGTATAAACTGGTGCAGGTGATCCGTGAGATGATGCAGATGCCTTCTCTGCTCATTATGGACGAGCCAGATGTATTCTTAGATTTTGAAAACTTAAATGGTCTGCGTCAGCTGATCAATTCCTATAAAGGAACAATTCTGGTTATTACACACAATCGTTATCTTCTGAATCATTGTTTCAATAAGATCCTGCATCTGGAAGATGCGGATATTCAGGAGTTTGACGGTAACTTTGTAGACTATAATTTTGCATTGTTACAGAGAAAGATCGAACTGCAGGAGCAGGTGGCAGAGGAGATGGAAGAACTGGAGCGCACCAGAGCGATGGTAGATCGTCTCCGCGCGAAGGCGACCAGATTTGACAATGCTTCTTTTGGCAGAACGGTTCATGCAAAACAGAGCCAGTTAGATCGTCTGGAAGCACGCATGATTAAGGCCCCGTTCGTAGAGGTTCGTCTTCCGGAAATCGTGCTTCCGGTGCTTGAGACTGTTACTTCTGAAGCAGAAGAAACAGAGGAGGGCAAGGGACCGGTGCTCAGCGTGCAGGATTATCGTCTGGAGTTTGAAGATATGATTCTGGAAAATGTAAGTTTTGAGCTGAACGAGGGTGAAAAAGCTGCCATCGTAGGTCCGAACGGAACCGGAAAGACCACTCTGCTCCGCCAGATTGTGAATGGAAGTAGCGAGGCGGTTTCTGTACGACCGGATGTGGAAGTTGGTTTCCTGTCACAGAATCACAGTGAGACATTAAACGAAGAGGATACTATTTACAAGGAGTTTGAAGCACTTGGATTTGAGACTAACGCAGAGATAAGAGATTATCTTGCTCCGTATTTCTTTGCAGAAGATGTGTTGGACAACCGAATTGGTATTTTGTCCGGAGGTGAGAAGAATCTTCTCCAACTTGCGAAGATCGGTGCAGGAAAGGCCGGATTGTTACTCCTTGATGAGCCGACCAGCCATTTGGATATTTATTCTCAGACGGCGCTGGAAAAGGCATTGGCTGATTATAAAGGTACAGTCCTCATGGTTTCCCATGATTTCTACAGTATTGTAAATACCATGGACTATGTTCTTTATGTGGAAGATAAGACGATCCGAAAAATGCGTGTTCGTTCCTTCCGTAAGATGATCTATAAGGACTATTTTGAGCAGGAATATCTGGAACTGGAACAGAAGAAGAAAGAACTGGAAATGAGGATTGAAGACTGTCTGAGAGCCAATGATTTCGAAAAAGCGAAAGCAATCTCAGAAGAGCTTGAAGTGATTGTGAGAAAGATGTAATGAAAATTTGGAACGGAAAATCAGTTTATAAAGGAATTGTGATTGGACCGACAGTGGTTTTAAACAAGAATGACAGTCTGATAGCATGTACGAAGGTTATGGATCCGGAAGTGGAGGTTGCCCGTGTGTGTACGGCGATTGAGCAGTCCAAGGTCCAGCTTCAGGAGTTGTATGAAAAAGCTGTGAGCGAAGTTGGAGAGAGCAATGCCATGATTTTCATGGTCCATCAGATGATGCTGGAAGATGAACCCTTTTTGGATGCTGTATACAATGTAATTCGCTCAGAACAGGTCAATGCAGAATATGCAGTGTCTGTGACCGGAGATCAGTTAACGGAAATGTTTATGAGCATGGATGATGATTACATGAAAGAGCGTGCTGCTGACATGAAGGATATTTCGAATCGTCTGATTCGAAATCTGATTGGATATGAAAGTGTTGATCTCAGTAACATGGAGCCATCCATTATCATTGCAGATGATCTGACTCCCAGCGAGACCATGCAGTTGGATAAGTCGAAAATTCTTGCATTTGTTACGGTTCGTGGATCTGCGAATTCTCATACAGCAATCTTAGCACGTATGATGAACATCCCTGCGATTGTTGGTGTGGCGATGAGTTTGGATGAAATCCCAAACGGAACGATGGCTATCGTGGACGGATTTAACGGAAGACTTGTGATCGAACCAGATGAAGATTTTCGAACTGAAACTGAAAATAAAATCCGAGCTGAAGAAGAGAATCAGCTTCTTTTGATGGAACTGAAGGGAAAAGAAAATATGACGCTGGATGGAAAGCAGATTGATATTTTTGCTAACATCGGAAGCGTTGATGATCTTAATGCAGTTTTGGATAATGACGCGGGAGGAATTGGTCTGTTCCGCAGTGAATTCTTGTATCTGGGACGTGATACATTCCCAACGGAGGAAGAGCAGTTTCAGGCATATCATCAGGTACTTCAGGTGATGGGAGTTAAGAAGGTGATCATTCGTACGCTGGATATCGGTGCGGATAAACAGGCTGATTATTTCGGCCTGGAAAAAGAAGAAAATCCGGCGCTGGGTTACCGTGCGATCCGTATCTGCCTGGATCGACCGGAGATTTTCAAAACTCAACTTCGAGCACTGTTCCGCGCGGCAGTTTATGGAAATCTGTCTGTCATGTATCCGATGATCACTTCAACAGAAGAAGTGGAACAGATTTGTAAAATAGTAGAAGAAGTGAAGGAAGAGTTGAGGAAGGCGGAGATTCCGTTTGTGATTCCGGAGCAGGGAATCATGATTGAAACACCGGCAGCGGTTATGATCAGTGATGAGCTGGCGGAGATGGTAGATTTCTTTAGTATCGGTACCAATGACCTGACTCAGTATACACTGGCGATCGACCGCCAGAATGAAAAACTGGATGAATTTTATAATCCGCACCATAAAGCGATCTTGCGTATGATCCGTATGGTGATGGACAATGCACATAAGGCCGGCAAATGGGTTGGTATCTGCGGAGAACTGGGAGCAGATCTGACTTTGACAGCGGAGTTTGTACGCATGGGCGTGGATGAGCTTTCTGTGGCTCCGTCTATGGTACTGAGGGTGCGTAAAGCTGTTCGGGAAATGACAGCAGGCTGTTAGGAGGCAGGAGTTATATTATGCTGGAAATGATCGTTATTTTTGCGTTTATCGCAGTTCTGATGGCATGTGTAGTATTGGATATTTCCATTGTATATGCGTTGGCGATCGGATATTTTATCTTTTTCTTTTATGGTGTGAAACGTGGATTTGGTACGAAGAATGTGTTCATAATGTCAGTAAATGGTGTGAAAACCGTGAAGAATCTGCTGATCACATTTTTACTGATCGGTGTTGTGACAGCACTTTGGCGTGCAGCAGGAACCATTCCGATGATCATCTGTTATGCGTCTAAATTGATTCATCCGTCAGCGTTTATCGTGATTGCATTTATATTGAATGCGCTGATTTCATTCCTGACCGGAACGGCATTTGGCACGGCTGCGACCATGGGCGTCATTTGTATGACGATGGCGCTGGCTATGGGAATCGAGCCACTTTATGTGGGTGGTGCAATCTTGTCCGGTGTTTTCTGGGGTGATCGTTGTTCACCGGTTTCCACCAGTGCACTTCTGGTAAGTGAACTGACGAAGACTGATCTTTATGAAAACATCAAGCGAATGGCAAAGAGTGGACTGATTCCGACTATTATTGCCTGTGTGATATACTTGGTTCTTGGTCTTGTATCAGGTGGAGGCGGAGTCATTCTGGATATGGAGGCAATGTTCTCCAAGGGCTTTGCATTACACTGGGTTCTTGTACTTCCGGCAGTGATGATTCTGGTGCTGGCGGCATTCCGGGTGAAGGTAAAGCAGACCTTGTCAGTCAGTGCAGTGATCGCAGCAGTTCTTGCGGTTGTGATCCAGAAGATTGAGATTGTGGAATTAGTGAAACTGATGTTGTTTGGATATCAGACAGAGGTGGAGGAGCTGGCGGCCATGATGAGTGGTGGTGGAGTATCTTCCATGGTGAGAACAGCGGTGATTGTTGGTCTTTCTTCATCATTCTCAGGAATCTTTGAGGGAACCGGACTGTTGAACAGTATGAAGCAGTATGTGGCGAAGATCAGTGAAAAAGTGACTCCATTTGGTGCCACCTTCCTGATCTCAATATTGACTTCTATGGTGGCCTGCAACCAGACTTTGGCGGCGATCTTGAGCCATCAGCTTTGCAGGGATATTGAACCGGATGAAAAGGAGATGGCAATCTATCTGGAAGATACGGTCATTGTTATGGCTCCGTTGATTCCATGGTCTATCGCAGGTGCGGTTCCGCTGGCAACGGTAGGAGCACCGATGGGAAGCATTTTGCTTGCATGTTATCTGTATATTCTTCCACTTTGGCAGTTAATCTTACATGTTGGAAAACGAAAGAAATAATTGAAACAGAAAAAGGTAAATGGCACTGGTCAAGAAATCGAGCAGTGCCATTTGATTATGGTTTTTCTGTGACAGCAGAGGGCTTGACTTTGAGGAAAATTGTGCTAAAGTAAATTTTAGATTTGAGTCTGTAACCAATGATTTTTATAGAAAGAAGGAGTCATCCATGACAAAAATTGATATTATCTCCGGTTTCCTTGGGGCCGGAAAGACAACATTTATTAAGAAGCTTTTAAAGGAAGCGATCGCAGGTGAAAAAGTGGTTCTGATCGAAAATGAATTTGGTGAGATCGGTATCGATGGCGGTTTCTTACAGGATGCGGGAATTGAGATCCGAGAGATGAATTCCGGCTGTATCTGCTGTTCTTTAGTTGGTGATTTCGGTAAATCATTAGAGGAAGTATTGAAGACATACACTCCGGACCGCGTGATCATCGAGCCGTCCGGCGTTGGCAAACTGTCTGATGTTATGAAGGCTGTCTGTGATGTGGCAGGGGAGATTGATGTAACATTGAATGGCTCCATTACAGTTGTTGACGCACAGAAGTGCAAGATGTACATGAAGAATTTTGGAGAGTTCTTCAATAACCAGATTGAAAATGCCGGAATGATCGTGTTAAGCAGAACCGATATTGCTGACGCAGATAAAGTTGCGAAAGCAGTGGAGATGATCCGTGAGAAGAATGAAAAGGCTGTTATCGTTACAACTCCGATCGAGCAGTTGACAGGTGCACAGTTATTAGAGATCATTGAGCAGCCGATGGATGATATGGCAGCTGAACTGATGGAGGAGATGAAGCATCACCATCATGAGCATCACCATGAGCATCATCATCACCATGATCACGATGAGCATTGCACATGCGGCTGCCACGATCACGATCACGAGCATGAGCACCATGATCACGACCACCATGATCACCACCATCACCATGATCATGATGAGCACTGCACATGCGGCTGCCACGATCATGATCATGAACATCATCATCACGACCACCATCATCATGGTCACGATGCAGATGAAGTGTTTACAAGCTGGGGACTTGAGACAAGCCGTAAGGTAGAGCGCGAGAAACTGGATGCAATCTTACATGATCTTGCTCATACAGAGAAGTATGGTCAGGTTCTTCGTGCGAAGGGTATGCTTCCGGATGCAGAAGGCACATGGCATTATTTTGACCTCGTTCCGGAAGAGATTGAGATCCGTACAGGTGCTCCGATCTATACAGGTAAAGTTTGTGTGATCGGTTCCAATCTGAAAGAGGACGAGTTAAAAGAGCTTTTTAAATAATGGATAATCAGGAGATTGTATGAACGATAAAAAAGAGAGAGGGATGCCGGTCTTTTTGATCAATGGATTCCTTGAGGCAGGCAAGACAAAGTTCATTTCCTTTACATTACAGCAGGAATATTTTAAGGCAGACGAGACAACGGTTCTGATCCTTTGCGAAGAGGGCGATACCGAGTATGATCCGAAACTTCTGAAGGAAACAAAGACAAAAGTTGTGACTGTGGACGATGTTTCCGAACTGACACCGGAGTTTTTCCGCAGCATTGAAGCTGCATATGATCCGTGTCGTGTGCTGATCGAGTGGAACGGAATCTGGCCACAGGATCAGCTGGTTCTTCCGGCTGACTGGGAGCTTTTCCAGCAGATTACGATCATCGACGGAGATTCTTTTGAAATTTATTTAAACAATCTGAAGCCGCTGCTCAGTCTGATGGTTAAGAATTCCGAGTTGATCATCATGAACCGTTGTGATGATGTGGCTGATGAAGATATCGTAAGATACCGCAGAGGTCTGAAAGCATTAAGCCCGCAGGCAGAGATGATTTTTGAGGATTCTGACGGTGAGATCGAGCTGGAACTTCTGGAGGAGGATCTTCCGTATGATCTGAAGGCAGAGGTTGTGGAGATCAGCCCGGAAGCGTACGGAATCTGGTATCTGGATGCACTTGAAAATGAAGAACGTTATAAAGGAAAAATTTTCGAGTTTACAGCTATGACATTGAAGGCTCCAGAGTTCCCGAAGAACTATTTTGTTCCGGGTCGTATGGCAATGACATGCTGTGCAGATGATATGACATTCTTGGGCTTTGTATGTAAAGCGAGAGAAGCAAGACATCTGGAAACAGGAAACTGGGTGAAGGTACGTGCGAAACTGACTTATGAATACTGGCAGGAGTATGGCGGTATTGGTCCGGTGCTTTATGCAGAGAGTGTAGAACCGGCAGAGGAGATCAAAGAAGTCGTACAGTTTTAAGCAGGATTCATGATATTTTTGTACTTTTTTTAGAAAACCGCTTGTATTTTTACAAAAGCAGGTGTACAATATTGTATGAAATAAATACAGGGGAGCTTGTGTTTGCAGGCTGAGAGGAAGTAATCGAACTTCGACCCTTTAACCTGATGCGGATAATGCCGCCGTAGGAAGTCATCACACTAGGATTTTTTGCAGGAGGATACCACAAAAGGTATTCTCCTGTTTTTCTTTTTATGCCTATGTGATTCCAGTCCTGATTTCAACTTTTTTGGAAGTTCGCTTCGATTGAATAAATCGACAGCTTCAAGCGGCACATTGGGGGCACCACCTTATGCCGCTATAAAAACGATGCTGATCAAAGAAAGGAGTAAAAACTATGAACTTAAAAACAGCATTGACCATTGCAGGAAGTGACTGCAGTGGAGGCGCCGGTATTCAGGCAGATATTAAGACCATGTCCGCTCACGGTGTTTACGCCATGAGCGCTATCACGGCTCTGTCTGCTCAAAATACGGCCGGCGTCACAGACATTTTAGATTCTACACCTACATTTCTCTCTGCACAGCTGGACGCTGTATTTACCGATATTTTCCCGGATGCGGTAAAAATCGGTATGGTGTCCTCATCAGAACTTATTTCTGTCATCGCACAAAAACTGCGTCAGTATGAAGCCCGTCACATTGTAGTGGATCCTGTGATGGTGGCAACTTCCGGCTCACGCCTGCTGCAGGAAAATGCAGTGGAAATACTGAAGAGAGAGCTGCTTCCTATCGCAGAAGTGGTTACACCCAACATTCCTGAGGCTGAGATTCTGGCGGAGATGTCCATCCGGACCGCTGCAGATATGGAAACTGCATCAAGAATCATCAGCGAGCAGTATCACTGTGCTGTGCTCTGCAAAGGAGGACACGATCTGAATGATGCCAACGATTTTCTCTGGAAGGATGGAACTGGTTATTGGTTTAAAGGAAAACGTATCGACAATCCGAATACCCATGGTACCGGTTGTACTCTCTCCAGTGCCATTGCCTCCAATCTGGCGAAAGGTCTGGAACTGGAAGACGCGGTTCGTCAGGCAAAGGAGTATATCTCCGGCGCACTTGCAGCTATGCTGGATCTTGGTCATGGCCGTGGTCCTATGAATCACCTTTTTGATCTGAAAAGCAACTACATAAAGGAGGTAAAGTCATATGACTAATTCTGTGTCTTACCGCCTTCATGAAGCTGCATCTTCCATTTGGAAGGCATGCCTGAACCATCCTTTTGTCACCGGTATTGGTGATGGAACGCTGGAAGTGGAGAAATTCCGTCATTTTATGCTGCAGGACTATCTTTATCTCTTTGACTATGCCAGAGTTTTTTCCCTGGGTGTGGTCAAGGCTCGTGATCCTGAGCTGATGCGGATATTTGCAGCCAATGTAGATGCTATTTTAAACGGTGAGATGAAAATTCACCGTGCATATATGAAACGCCTTGGTATTACAGAGGAGCAGGTATTTGCGGTAATGCCTGCCCTTGATAACCTCTCGTACACCAACTATATGTTATCGATTGCCAACTCCGGCGGTCCTATGGAGATCGTTGCCGCCATCCTTGCATGCTCCTGGAGCTATGCAGAGATTGGTCAGACTCTTGCTGCCATTCCAGGTGCTTCTGAGCATCCTTTCTATGGCGAATGGATTCAGGGATATGCTTCTGAGGAATATGCTGCCACAAATCAGGCCTTAATTGAATTGATGGATTCTCTGGCGAAAAATGCTTCCGAGGAACAAATTGCGTATCTGACCGAGATTTTTATCAATTGCAGTCGTTATGAGCTGGGATTCTGGGATATGGCTTGGGGACTTCGGACATGAGTATCCTGAGCTTCGACAATGTTTCCTATCGGTATCCAGGTGAAGATTTTGATATCATTGATCGACTTTCTTTTTCAGTGACACCAGGCTCTTTCCACTGTATTATTGGTACCAGTGGCTGCGGAAAAAGTACTATTTTTCGTATGACCAACGGTCTGCTGCAGCCAAAGACAGGTACAATTTGTGTCAATGGTACCCCTGTTACCGAACAAAAGCATTATTGTGGATATATGCCCCAAAAGGACATGCTGTTCCCGTGGAGAACGATCGGTGAAAATCTGGCTCTTCCGTTGGAGATTCAGCGAAAATACACAAGAGCAGAGCAGCGGGAACTGATTGATGCTGCACTGGCAGATGTGGGATTAGAGGGATGCAGAGATAAACGTCCAGATGAATTGTCCGGCGGTATGCGCCAGCGGGCTGCTTTTGCCCGTACGATGCTCACAGGCAGTGATTTGTTGTTGTTGGACGAGCCATTTTCTGCATTAGACTTTTTAACTCGTATTTCCATGCAGGAATGGCTGTTGGATCAGTGGCAGCGTCATAAGAAGACCATCCTGTTTATCACTCACGATGTGGAAGAGGCCGTATTTTTATCCTCCAGTGTATTGGTGGTAGAAAAAACTCCTATTCACACATTGCGTGAAATCCCTGTTCCAATAAACGCTTCCCGTACCAGGAGGGATTTGTCTCGTCCGGAGATCGTAGAACTGAAGGAACAGTTGGTGGATATGTTGAGAAAGCAGGTGGTAGTATGAAGAACGTTTGCAGAAGCAATCTTCCGGCACTTATTTTCTTGTTTTTCGTGCTGATGCTGTGGCAATTTGGCGCGATGGAGGTGGACGCAGCGTATATCCTGCCAACTCCTGTCCAGATTTTGCGAAAATTATGGGAACTGCGAGAGGTGCTGTTCACAGTACATCTGCCTGCCACTATGGTGGTCACTCTTGTAGGACTTGTGATTTCATTGGTATTGGGCTTAGGACTTGCCATACTGATGGATGCCAGTCAATTTTTCAGAAAAGCCATGTATCCGGTGGTTGTGGCATCCCAGACAATCCCGACAACTGCCATTGCACCGTTGTTCGTACTTTGGTTCGGCTACGGTATCTGGAGCAAGGTGCTGGTGACGGTGCTCATCACATTTTTTCCTATTACGATTACAGTATATGACGGGCTACAGTCTGCAAAAGTTGAAATGACAGAATTGCTGCTGACCTACGGTGCAACAAAGCGTGACATTTTTTTTAAAATTAAAGTTCCATGTTCCCTACCGTACTTCTTCTCCGCTATCAAAATGGCGATACCGATGAGTGTGATCGGTGCGGCCATCGGCGAATGGCTGGGTGCTCAGAGTGGACTGGGCTATTTCTCACGTCGTATGATGACTCAATTGGATGGCGCAGGTGTCTTTGCGCCCATTGTACTTCTGTCAGCAGTTGCTATGCTGGCAGTGGCACTGGTGTCACGGCTGGAGAAAAAGATAGTTCGTTGGAGAGGAGAATTTTAAGAGAGGTTATCATTATGAAGCGTATATTATCGATTCTGATCGTTTGTGCGATGCTGCTTTGCGGATGCAGCACAACAAATGACAATGGAAAAACGGATGAATTAAAAGAGTTAAACGTAGTACTGGACTGGTATCCCAATGCTTTGCATGCCTTTATGTATGTGGCAATCGAGAAGGGATACTATGAGGAAGAAGGATTAAAAGTGAATATCCAGTTCCCTTCCAATTCCAATGACGCGATTTCTCTGGTGGCAGCCGGTCAGGCTGACATTGGTCTGTATTATCAGCAGGATGTGATTCAGGCCAGGGCGAAACAAAATATTCCGGTTAAGTCTATCGGTGCTGTTGTGCAGGGACCGTTGAATATTGTACTGTCTTTGGAAGACAAAAATATTACCACCGCCGAGGATCTGGTGGGTAAAACCATTGGATATGCCGGTACGGAGCTTTCAGAGGCATTGATTCGCAGTATCATGAATGATGTGGGTGCTGACTATAGCGACGTGACCATGATTGACGTTGGCTTTGATCTGATGAGCTCTATGACTACCGGAAACGTGGACGCAACGATCGGTTGTCTCGTCAATCACGAAGTTCCCCAGATGGAAGAAGAGGGATTTGCTGTCAACTGGTTTGCTTTGGATGAGTACGGTGTTCCATCTTATTATGAGGGTGTGTTTCTCGCCAATGATGAAGCTATCGCCAAGGACAGCGAAACGCTCCGTGCATTTTTACGGGCTTCTGCCAAAGGATTTGCCGACATGAAGGCTGATCCGGAAGCAGCACTGAAGATTTTGCTTGCGAATCAGAATGAAGAGAACTTCCCTCTGTCCGAAACGGTAGAACGTAAGAGTATGGAAGTCCTTCTTCCAATGATGGAAACTGCAGACACCGCCTTTCTGGTTCAGTCTGATGAATGCTGGCAGGAAAATATCGACTGGATGCTGGAACAGGGACTGATTTCTGAAACAGTCGATTTGGATGAAGTACGTGTTAATCTGACATATTAATATCGAGACATATTTACTGGCTTTTTGCCATAAAAAATACCTCTGCCGATTCATAGTACTAGATGAGTCGGACAGAGGTATTTTTATTACATGCTCGGAACCGGAGTTGGACGGTCCGGATCAAATACAGTTGTGACATCAAAGAGATCGTCCAGATAAGTTTTTTCCGGATTTGTCTCCGGAAGATCATAGTACATGCGGTAGCCATCGAGGTTTCTGCGGCCCTGACGCATAAATTTGTCCCCGATCTGTACCCAGTGCTGGCTGCCGTCCACATTACAGAAGTAACGGAAACCGAGTTGATACAGATAGTTAAATTTTTCATTTTCAGTGGTGTAGAGCCTCCAGTCACCAATGTCAGCACCAAATGGATAGAGGATAATGTCCGTTTCACCGATCAGAGATTCTACATTAGCTTCCCATTTGTCAGCGTCTGTTTTAACAGAATCAAAATCACGGTCTGTCATGTTGATATGGCCCCAGCTGTGTGAAGCAAGTTCCCAACCATTGTCACGGAGGCATTTGGCAACTTCACGGGCAGTCTGACAATCCTGCTCATAATTCGGATTGGAATCTTTATATTCCGGATCTGTACGGTATCCGAGAATTCCCTGGTATCCGGTAAATGCTATGACTGCACGGGCTCCTTTATAAGAAAAATCAGGATGGTCTGCAATAAAATCTTCCAGAAGCGGAACCAGATCATAGGAACCGACCGATACAGAACCGTCGTCCATGACCATCTCACAGGCAGGTTTTCCGTCTTCGCCAATGACCATTCTGGTGGCAAAACCGTCGCCCTCCATATATTCATAATAACAGACATCGTCCTGAGACATAACGAATGCTTTTTTGTTCGGCGGGAGTAAAATCTCTCCTTTGACAAATTTCCTGTTACCGTTCTCATCGACTGTTTCATATGCCAGATCGTGCATTTTTACGAGAACATATCCTCGTTCATACATCTGATTTAAAATTTTTAAAAATTCGCTTTTTGTGGTCATGACCTGGTTGTAGCCGTCCGAGTCATAGTCTCCATCAAATGCCTTCGCATTGTCCATGATGAGAGTGTGGAAGAAAACATGGGTTACCTCGGTTGGGTCAATGCGGACGAGGGTAGATTTGATCTCTTCGTATGTTGCGATTGCTTCTGCAACAGAATGTTCATTCGCGTAAGTTGTGTCAGACTTTAAAAGTTCGATTGCACGGTCGTAATCGTAAGTGTCCGCCAATGCTTTTGCCTGGGCCAGTAAATTTTCTAATGGAGCGTCAAGATAAATCTGGGCATTGGCCTCCACATCTGCGGAAGAACCGTCAGGTTCCGTAGCCAACTGGATCGGCTCAGAACGGGAAGAATCGGATTTCAGTTTAAAAAAATATACTCCTGCCCCGATTGCAGATAATAGTGCAGCGAGAGCGAGGATTACTAAAATGATGTGTACGGTCCGTTGTCTGCGCCGTTGTTTCTGACGACGGGATACGTAGGAGCGTCGTCGGATGTAATTATCATCAAAATCCATAGAGTCACCTCGATTAAATTTCTTTCTATATTGTAGCATACTTTCCAGATACTGTCATGCCCGATTTGTCCGTCCCATATGTATATAACAAGTGTATTTTGGAGGAAGGGAAAGGAATAACCGTGAAACAATACAGAATTCGAATGTATGCATTATTAATGACGTTTATCATGGTGATCGGGAATCCGTTTCCTATATTGGCAGAAAACAGGGCAACATCAACCGGACCGGAGATTGGAGCGCCGTCTGCTCTGCTGATGGAGGCAAGCACAGGAACGGTGATTTATGAAAAGAATGCAGATGAACCGAGAAATCCAGCCAGTGTGACGAAGATTATGACGCTGATTCTGATTTTCGATGCACTCCAATCTGGAAAAATAAAACTGTCTGATGAGGTGGTGACCAGTGCGCATGCGAAATCCATGGGTGGCTCGCAGGTGTTTTTGGAGGAAGGAGAAATTCAGACAGTAGAGACATTGATCAAATGTATTGTAATTGCTTCTGGAAATGATGCGTCCGTGGCTATGGCGGAGTTTATTGGCGGAGACGAGGGAACATTTGTAAGAATGATGAATGAGAGGGCAGCGGGACTTGGAATGGAACATACGACGTTTGTGGACTGCTGCGGCCTGACGGAGGATCCGGCGCATGTGACGACTGCCAGAGATATCGCACTGATGTCCAGAGAACTGATCGTGAAATATCCGCAGATCACAAATTACTCTACTATCTGGATGGAAAATATTACTCATGTGACGAAACAAGGGACCAAGGAGTTTGGACTTTCCAATACCAATAAACTTTTGAAAATGGCGACCAATTTTGAAGTGACCGGACTGAAAACAGGATCGACCAGTCTTGCAAAATATTGCCTGTCAGCCACTGCCAAAAAAGACGGCATTGAATTAATCGCGGCGATCATGGCTGCGCCGGACTATAAAACCAGGTTCAATGATGCGCAAGTATTATTAAATTATGGTTATGGAAATTGTAAATTGTACCGTGATGAGGCTCCGCCTCAGTTGGAACCGGTCCTCGTATCTGGCGGTGTGGAAGAAACGGTAGAACTTCAGTATCGGGAATCATTTACATTTTTAGGGTTACACGGAGAGGATTTTGACAAGATCGAGAAAGAAGTTCTTATGGAAGAGGCACTGGAAGCTCCCATCGAGGCCGGAGATGTCCTTGGCTATCTGGTGTACCGAATGGATGGGCAGGAGATTGGGCGTGTGGCGGTCATTGCAGCACAAAATGTGGAAGAAGCTGGATTTTTTGATTATTGGAAGAAAGTTTGGAAGAAAACTGTGTTATGTTTCCAGGGAATGGAACGAAGACCAGCGAATCGATGTTATGCAAAAGTCAGGAATGTATGGATTAGAGAATAAGTAATGATGCTTGTATCAAAAAAAATGCGTTCAAAATGAAAAATACGGTTGCATTTTATGAAATATCTGCTAATATGTTTATGACAATTTAATAATGAGAGATTATTACGAATTCAAGAGGTAAGACTTATGAAAAAGAAACAGATTCTTACAGGCGTAATGGCGCTTCTGATGTCTGTTGCACTCTGCGCATGCGGAGGCGATAAGGCTGGGGAAGGCTCTGCAGACAATGCACCGGTAACGGAAACGACCGTACTGGATGCGAAAACGGATGAAAACGGTAATACTCTTTCAGAAGAAACACCAGTACCAGGCGGCCGTGTTGTATTTGGTATGACACAGGACCTGGCTAGTCTTGACCCCCATGCAAGTTTGGACGCAGGAACTAGGGACGTGGTATTTAATTTGTACGAAGGTCTTGTAAAGGCCACTTCAGACGGTAATATGGTACCGGCTGTTGCCAGTGATGTGGAAATTTCCGATGATGCGAAGACATATACTTTCACATTGAGAGAAGGAATCACATTCCATGACGGAACTATGGTAACAGCAGAAGACGTCAAATATTCCATTGATCGCTATGCGGAGGCTCAGGGTGAGTCCTCCGCTTTTTCTATTGTATCTGAAGTTGTGATTCGGGATGAGAAAACAGTGGATGTAATTCTGGACGAGGGATATTCCGAGTTCCTTCCGATGATGAATGTGGCAATTATTCCTGAGAGCAACGAGGATCCGGTTGGAAATCCCATTGGTACAGGTCCGTTCAAATACGTTTCCTATACACCGGGACAGAAGCTTGCGCTGGAGAAATATGACGGTTACTGGCAGGAAGGGGTACCGAGTCTGGATGAGGTAGAATTTAAATTTATTGCAGATGGCAACACTGCATTTATGGAACTTCAGGCAGGAACCATTGATATTATGAAGAACTTGAGTTCTGAACAGGTGCAGACACTGGAGGGATCCGATTTTAACATTGTGGAAGGAAATATGAATCTGGTGCATGCGATGTTCCTGAACTGTGAATATGAGCCGCTCAGTGACGCAAAAGTACGCCAGGCAATCTGCTACGCAGTAGATCGAAATGCCATCAATAATTTCCTGTTCAGCGGAAAGAGCAAACTGATTGGTTCTCATATGATTCCGAATATGGGAAAATATTATGAGCCACAGGCAGAGAATGTATATGCGTATGATCCGGAGAAAGCGAAGGAACTGCTTGCAGAAGCAGGTTATCCGGATGGCTTCGAACTTCAGATTAACGTTGCGAGTTCCTATCCGCTGCATGTAAATACATGCCAGATTATTGTGGAACAGTTAAAGGCAGTCGGTATCCATGCAACTATCAATCAGGTGGAGTGGAGCACATGGCTGGAAGAGACATATCGTGGTGGCAATTTCCAGGCTACAGTCGTAGGCTTTGACGGAACTCTGGCTCCAAGTGATTATCTGATGAAATACTGCACCGGTAATGTGAAGAATTTCATGCATTATTCCAATGCAGAATATGACCAGGTATTCACCGAAGCATACGAGACGATTGATGATGCAAAGAAAGCAGAACTTTATAAAAAAGCCCAGATGATTCTGGCAGAAGATGCGGCAGCCGTATATATCGAGGATCCGGCAAATCTGGTGGCTGTAAACAAGAAATTTGCCGGTTATGAATTCTATCCTACTGCTGCGGAGGATATGTCGAAACTGTATCAGGTTGAGCAGTAAAGAGCAGCAATTACAATAAAATAAGGATTTCAGGCAGCAAGCCAGGAGGAAACTATGAAATATTTGGCAAAAAAACTGACGACTCTCATTATCACGTTGTTACTCATATCCTTCCTGTCGTTCGCTGCCTTTTCTGTGATTCCGGGAGATGCGGCACTCAATAAACTGGGTGATGAGGCAACGGAGGAACAGATTATGGCATTGAGGGAAGAGATGGGACTGAATGATCCTTTGGCGAAGCGGTATGCAAGATGGCTTGGTGATGTTCTTCAGGGAGATTTTGGTGAGTCGTATCATTATGAAAATGCTACAGTAGAAGGATTGCTGGCGGATCGGCTTCACGTCACCGTTTTATTGGCAATAGAAGCTTTTATTATCATTTTGATCTGTGCGATTCCATTGGGAATTCTGAGTGCACGCTTTTTGGGCGGATGGGTTGATGCGGTGATCAATCAGACAAGCCAGTTTGTGATGGCGGTTCCTGCATTTTTTCTCGGAATTCTTTTGACGTACATATTTGGTCTGATTCTCAAGGTGTTTCAGCCGGGTAATTTTGTGTCCCCATTGGAGGATTTTGGCGCATCAGTGACTTACTTGTTTTATCCGGCTCTTGCGGTGGCACTTCCAAAGATTGCGATGGTGGTGAAATATTTACGAAATTCTGTAATTGCCGAGTTGAATAAGGATTATGTGCGGACTGCAAACAGCAAAGGAAATACGGAAACGGCGGTTCTTTATGGACATGTCCTGAAAAATGCAATGATTCCGGTTGTGACTTATCTTGCGATGGTAATTTCGGATATTTTAGCCGGAAGTATTGTGGTTGAGCAGGTATTCAGTGTGCCGGGACTGGGACGTCTTCTGATTACATCAATTGCCACCAGAGATTATCCGGTGGTTCAGGCCATTGTCCTTTATGTGACAGCAGTCGTGGTCGTAGTCAATTTTATGGTAGATGTATTGTACCAGCTGGTAGATCCGCGCGTGAAGATATCATAAGAGGTACGGAAATGAAGAAACATTATAATTTAAAAACCGGACTGTTCATAACGGCTTTCTTTTTGATTTTTGCAGTAATTGGCCAGTTTTGGACTCCTTACAGTACGACTGCCATGGATCCCATGTCAGTGAATCTGGCTCCCTCTGCGGCACATTTGATGGGAACAGATAATTTTGGACGTGATATATTCAGCCGCGTGATGAATGGATGTGGCAGTACGTTTGTGGTGGCAGTCAGCACCGTGTTAATCGGTTTTCTTTTTGGAACTCTGATTGGAGCACTGACCGGATACTACGGCGGATGGATTGATAATGTGATCATGAGAATAAATGACATGATCCTGTCATTCCCGAGTATTCTGCTGGCGTTGATGATTATCAGTTTAGTGGGAAGCGGAAAATACAATATTATATTGGCACTTGGAATCTTGTTTATTCCTAGTTTTGCTCGCATTGTACGCAGTGAGGTGATTCGTTACCGGGAACTGGATTTTGTAAAAAGTGCCAGAATTATGGGAGCAGGTGATCTTCGTATCATTTTCTTTCACATTTTACCCAATGCCCGCGTCAGTATGCTGACAGCAGCAACCATAGGGTTTAATAATGCAGTTCTGGCGGAGGCCAGCATGAGTTATCTGGGGCTGGGAGTCCAGCCGCCGGATCCCAGTCTTGGCCGTATGCTTTCAGAGGCACAGTCGTATCTGTTAAATGCGCCATGGTATCCGATTGCACCTGGTGTTACGATTATTTTGATTATCTGGGGATTCAGCATGATCAGCGAAGGACTCAGAGCATTTCAGGAATAAAGCAGGAGGAAAGCGATGAAACCATTAGTAGAAATTAAGAACCTTACAATCCGCTTTCCAGAAGAAAGAACGGTATTTGAGGCAGTCAAAGATATTAGTTTTACCATACAGGAAGGTGAGATTGTCGGTGTTGTAGGAGAATCCGGTTCCGGTAAATCCATGAGTGCATTGGCGTTGATGGGACTTTTAAGCAAGGAGGCACAGATTTCCTCCGGTGAGATTTTGTTTCGCGGTGAAAATCTTTTAATGATGAAGCCAGAGGAACGAAGAAAAATTCAGGGAAGTGAGATGGCAATGGTATTTCAGGAACCGATGACTTCTCTGAATCCGGTAATGAAAATTGGAAAGCAGGTGGGAGAGAGCCTGCATTTACATACAGATTTATCAAAGGAGGAGATTCACAGGAAGGTCATTCAGGCTTTGGAAGATGTGGGACTTTCTGATGCCGAGGCAATCTGCGAGAAATATCCTCATGAACTTTCCGGTGGTATGAGGCAGCGTGTGATGCTGGCTCTGGCTGCCATAAATTCTCCGGGCCTGATTATTGCAGACGAACCGACGACAGCATTGGATGTGATTGTACAGGCGCAGATTCTGGGACTTCTAAAGAAAATGAATCAGGAAAAAAACACCTCCATTCTTTTTATCTCACATGATTTGAATGTGGTCAGGGAAATTTGCAGCCGCGTGATTGTTATGTATAAAGGAGAAATTGTGGAGGAAGGTGAGACCAGAGAGGTTCTTCTGCATCCAAAACACGATTATACAAAGCATCTGGTTGCTTCCATTCCGCAATTGGAGGAGAAGGAAGAAAGCAGTGAAGAGGTGCTGCGTCTTGAGAATCTGGATGTGTATTATGAGATCCGCAATGGCCTTTTTGGGAAAAAGAGTCGAAAACACGTGATTCATCAGGTAAATCTGACTGCCTGCGATGGGGAAATTCTGGGTATTGTCGGAGAAAGTGGTTGTGGTAAATCCACTCTTTGCAGGACGATTCTCGGACTTCACGACAAGTATGAGGGAACAGTCTGGATAAAAGAAGGATTAAACCCACAGATGGTTTTCCAGGATCCCTTCGGTTCACTGAATCCGGCACGGAGCATTGGATGGATTCTTGAAGAACCGTTACGAATTCGTGGAATAAAAGATAAAAAGAGACGCAGGGAAATGGTCGAGGAGATGCTGGTGGCTGTTGGACTGGAT
>JAZOVL010000137.1:0-6230 GCA_045658685.1 Pilosibacter sp. | reverse complement strand
GGACAATCCTGTGACCATCGAGAATGAAAGTCTGATGATCACAAAAGACTTTAACCTGACGAATGTCGATTTCTATATCGAATATATGGTAACCGATCCAATCCAGGCAGTTCGTCACAGAACGGTTTATGAAGATATCATTAAGAATCTGGCTCAGAGTTATATCCGTGATACGGTTGGTATGTATAATGTTGATGAAGTTATTACAACCGGAAAAACACAGATTCAGGAGCGCATCAAGGAGCTGCTAACCCAGAGACTTGTAGACGAAAATATCGGATATGGTATCTATAACGTCTCCATTCAGGACTCTGACATGCCTCGTGCGGACGTTGCAGACGCTTTCAAATCTGTAGAGGATGCAAAACAGGGCATGGAAACTGCCATCAACGAAGCAAAAAAATATCAGTCTGAGAATATTCCGAAAGCAAAAGCAGAGGCTGATAAACTTATTCAGGAAGCAGAAGCTTTCAAGCAGGAGCGTATCAACGAAGCAACCGGTCAGGTGGCTCGTTTTGAGGATACGTATGCTGAGTACGTAAAATATCCATTAATCACTAAAAAACGTATGTTCTACGAAACAATGGAAGAGATTCTTCCGGAATTAAAAGTGATCATTGACAATGGCAGTGGTACGCAGACCATGCTTCCGTTAGAACCGTTTACAACCACAGTTGGTCAGTAGGAAAGGAGGAGAATGGTATGAAGAAATTAAATAAATCTTTTGCAGCAATGGTTGTTCTCGTCCTTGTTCTGGTTGTGGGTGGTTCCAGCATTGTAAGCACTTATAACGATGAATATAAACTGATACTGCAGTTCGGTAAGGTTGTAAAAGTAATTGATGAACCGGGTCTGAGTTTTAAAATTCCATTTATTCAGACAACCATGTCCATTCCAAACTATGAGATGGTCTATGACCTTGTTCCGAGTGAAGTTAATACCAGAGATAAGAAAGTGATGGTGACAGATTCTTTCGCATTATGGTCTGTCACAGATCCGTTGGAGTATCTCTCGCGTCTCGGTGCAAATAAAGCTAATGCAGAAAGTCGTATTTCTGTAGTGGTATACAATGCAGTAAAAAATGTTATTTCTTCCACCGATCAGGCGGATGTCATTTCCGGTCGTGACGGAAAACTGGCAGAAATGATTACGGAAAAGATTGGTGATTCTCTGGATTATTATGGAATTACTGTAAAAAAGGTTGAGACAAAAATGTTAGATCTCCCGGATTCCAACAAAGAGTCCGTATACCAGCGTATGATTTCGGAGCGTCAGAATATCGCAGCCGGATATATTGCGGACGGTCAATACGAATCCAACGTCATTAAGAACTCCACTGATCGTGAGGTTTCGGTTCTGATCTCCGAAGCAAAAGCGAAAGCAGAGAAGATCCGCGCAGAAGGTGAAGCAGAGTATATGCGTATTCTTTCCGAAGCGTACAATGATGAAGGAAAAGCCGAATACTATAACTACCTTAGAAGTCTTGATGCTCTGAAGGCCAGCCTGAAAGGCTCCAACAAGACGATCATTCTCAACGAAGATTCTGAAATTGCAAGAATTCTTCAGGGAAACTAGGTTAGCGTGGACATTCCCCAACAAGTATGGTATGATATTTGTTGGGGAATTTGGCATTTTATGCCAAACAAGTATTTTCATATAAAGGAGAAGTAATATGTCTAAAGTTGTTGATTATTTCTTAAAGTATGCGTCTTATGACACACAGTCTGCAGGTGACACAAAGATCAATCCAAGTACAGACAAACAGTTTGAACTTGCAAAATACCTTAAGAATCAGTTAGAAGAGATTGGTGTACAGGATGTTTCCATGAGTGACCGCTGCTACGTATACGGTACAATCCCGGCTACAGTAGAGGCTGATTGCCCGACAATCGGATTTCTTGCACACATGGATACATCTCCGGACTATCCGGATGATCCGACAAATCCGCAGATTATTACAAATTACGATGGCGGAGACATCAAATTAGGCGATACAGAGTTTGTATTAAGCCCGTCTATGTTCCCGTTCATGAAAGATTATATCGGTCAGGATCTGATCACAGCTGACGGTCATACATTACTCGGTGCTGACGATAAAGCAGGTATCGCAGAGATCATGTGTATGGCTGAGTACTTAATCAATCATCCAGAGATTCCGCACGGTATAATCAAAGTTGCTTTCACACCGGATGAAGAGATTGGACATGGTGTTGACAATTTCGATGTAGAAGGCTTTGGTGCAGATTTTGCATATACAGTTGACGGCGGCGCTTGGGGCTCCATGGAATATGAAACATTCAACGCTGCATCTTTAAGAGTATTTGTACATGGACAGAATATCCATCCGGGCAGTGCGAAAGCAAAGATGAAAAACTCCGTACAGATCGCCATGGAGTTCGATTCCATGCTTCCGGCATTTGACAGACCGCAGTACACAGAGATGTACGAAGGATTCTTCCACTTAAACAACATGGAAGGTAATGTAGAAAACACAGTTATGAACTACATCATCCGTGACCATTCCATGGAGATTTTCGAGAACAGAAAAGCTCTCGTGAACCAGGTTGTTGCATTCTTAAATGCAAAATATGGTGAGGGTACTGTAGAGATCAACATGAATGATTCCTACTACAACATGGCAGAGAAGATCCGTCCGCATATGTTCTTGCTTGACATTGCTGCAGAAGCTTTCAAAGAGCTTGGTATTGATTCTCCGGAAATCTCTCCGGTACGTGGCGGTACAGACGGTGCAAGACTTTCCTACAGAGGTCTTCCGTGTCCGAACCTTTGCACAGGCGGTCACAACTACCATGGCAAATATGAGTTCATCTGCATCCAGTCCATGGAGAAGACAGTAGAGCTTCTTATCAAGATCGCTCAGAAATTCAAAGATGTAAAAAAGAACTAATTGCAGACACTAGATAATCGAGCGCCGTATTAGTATTTACTGATACGGCGCCTTTTGAAATCATAAAGAATAAAAAAATATGGAGTAATTGAACAAGTTATGCTATACTGTATACGGTTTGATTATGTCATTTTATATTTAGAAAAGGATAAACTATGAGAAAATTAGCATTAAGTGATGAAGTTCTTTTGTCGGTGACACAGCCGGCAAGATACATCGGCGGCGAAATCAACATGGTTGTGAAGGATCCGAGTAACGTCGACGTCCGTTTCGCTATGTGTTTCCCGGATGTTTATGATATTGGTATGTCCCATCTGGGCATCCAGATTCTTTATGATATGTTCAATCGCAGAGAAGATACTTACTGTGAACGAGTATATTCTCCGTGGACAGATCTGGATAAGATCATGCGTGAAGAGCAGATTCCGCTCTTTGCATTAGAGTCTCAGGATCCGGTTAAGGATTTTGATTTTCTTGGTATCACACTTCAGTATGAAATGTGCTACACCAACATTTTACAGATCTTAGATCTGTCACAGATTCCGCTTCATGCAAATGAGCGTACTTGGGATCATCCGATTGTGATTGGCGGTGGTCCGTGTTCTTATAACCCGGAGCCGATCGCAGATTTCTTCGATATGTTTTACATTGGTGAAGGTGAAGTTGTTTATGCGCAGCTCATCGACACATATAAAGAGTCTAAAAAACGTGGGGATTCCAGAGAAGAGTTCTTAAAGAAAGCGGCTCAGATCAAAGGAATCTACGTACCGTCTCTTTACGATGTTGAATATAATGAGGATGGTACATTAAAGAGCTTTACACCGAACTGTCCGGAAGCTCCGGAGAAGGTTGAAAAAGTTCTTGTTATGGACTTTACTAATGAAGTCTATCCGGAAAAACCGCTCGTTCCATTCATCAAGGTTACTCAGGACCGTGTTGTTCTGGAGATCATGCGTGGCTGTATTCGCGGCTGTCGTTTCTGCCAGGCCGGACAGATCTACAAACCTCTCCGTGAAAAGAATGTAGAGTACCTGAAAGAACTGGCATATAAGATGTTAAAGAGCACAGGACACGAGGAGATTTCTTTAAGCTCCTTAAGTTCCAGTGACTATTCTGATATTGAAGAGATGGTAACATATCTAGTAGATGAGTTCCATGGAAAAGGTGTCAACGTATCCCTTCCGTCTCTTCGAATCGATGCGTTCTCCCTCGACGTTATGAGCAAAGTACAGGATGTAAAGAAGAGCAGCCTTACATTTGCGCCGGAAGGCGGCACACAGAGAATGCGTGATGTTATCAATAAAGGCCTTACAGAAGAAGATATTTTAAACGGTGCAGCAGAAGCCTTCCGTGGCGGCTGGAACCGTGTAAAACTGTATTTCATGCTTGGTCAGCCGACAGAGACAGTGGAAGACTGTGAGGGTATTGCACTTCTTTCCGAGAAGATCACAGAAGTATTCTTCGATGAAGTACCGAAGGAGAAGAGACAGGGTAAGGTGCAGGTTGTTGCAAGTACATCCTTCTTCGTTCCGAAGCCATTTACTCCGTTCCAGTGGGCACAGATGTGTACAAAGGAAGAGTTCCTTGAGAAGGCACGTATCGTAAACCGCAAGATGAAAGAAATGAAAAACCATAAGTGTCTGAAATACAATTGGCATGAGGCTGATGTAACCGTTCTGGAAGGTGTTCTGGCTCGCGGTGACCGTAAGGTTGCAGCTGTAATTGAAGAGGCATATAAGAACGGTGCACTCTATGATTCCTGGTCCGAATCTTTCAAAAATGATATCTGGATGCAGGCATTTGAGACTTGCGGAGTAGATATTGATTTCTATACCACACGTGAGAGAAGCTTAGACGAGCTGTTCCCGTGGGATTTCATTGATGTAGGTGTTACAAAAGAGTTCTTGAAACGTGAGTGGAACAATGCCATGAACGCAAAAGTAACTCCGAACTGTCGTATGCAGTGCTCTGGTTGTGGTGCGAAGAATTTTGGAGGAGGTGTCTGCTTTGAAAGTTAGAATTAAGTTCTCAAAACAGGGAAATATGAGATTTATCGGACATCTGGACGTTATGCGTTACTTCCAGAAGGTTATGAGAAGAGCTGACGTCAACATCCGTTATTCTGAAGGTTTTTCTCCACACCAGATCATGTCCTTTGCAGCACCGCTTGGTGTTGGTCTGACAGGAAGCGGCGAATATCTGGATATTGAAGTTCTTTCTACCGATTCTTCTGTTGAAATGCTTCGCAGAATGAATGCAACTATGGCAGAGGGTATTCAGATCCTTAGCTATAAGAAGCTTCCGGATGATGCAGTCAATGCAATGTCTCTGGTTGCTGCTTGCGATTATACAATTCATCTCCGTGACAGCTACGCAGAAAAACTCGGTATGACAACTACGGAGTTCATGAGCGGACTCGTTTCCTACATTGAAAATGGAAACATGGAAATCGTGAAGAAAACCAAAAAAGGTGAGAGACTGGTAGACTTGAAACCACTGATATTCGAACATTATTTGACTGCAGATGGGGAAGGCATTTTCTTAAAGCTTTCTTCCGGCAGCGCTAACAATATCAAACCGGAACTTGTATTAGAAGCATATTGCAACAGCATGGGAAAAGAGTACCCGGCATTTGGATTCGCGATTAATCGTGAAGAAGTATATGCAGATAACGGTTCTGAGCAGGCTCATAATTTTGTGACTCTGGAATCTTTTGGTGAAGACATTGAATAAATTAATTTTTACAACTCTCAGAGGTCGGCGCACAGCTGTGCTGGCCTCTGAAAAACGTATCCTTCAGTTTGAATTTGAATGCGAAGAAGCCGCGGAGCAGATTGGTACCATTTATATCGGAAAAGTCCGTAATGTGGTCAAGAATCTCAATGCGGCTTTTATAGAATATAAGCCGGGCATCAACGGCTATTACAGTCTAAATGATAATCGTGTGCACACATTCGCGGACGGGGCCAGTTCAGACAGGTCCTTAAAATCCGGGGATGAGATTGTGGTGCAGGTATCAAGGGCTGCAGTGAAAACCAAGGATGCAGTACTGTCCGGAGAATTGACGGTCACAGGCCGCTATGTAGCTGTCATGGCAAGAAATGGGAACGGTACATCTCTGGGTATCTCTTCGAAAATTAAAGATAAAAAATGGAGAGAAGTATTCAAGGAACAGTGGGAGCAGGCTTGTTCTGAACATCTCAGTGAATCAAAAAACTCCTTTATTATCCGTACCAATGCATATGAGGCGGATTTTGCAGATGTTTTTGCAGAGGCAAAGATTTTGTCTGCTCGATTGGAACAAATATGCCATGATGCATCA
>JAZOVL010000136.1:0-4561 GCA_045658685.1 Pilosibacter sp. | reverse complement strand
ATGCCGACAGAAGAAAAGAGGATTCAGGAAAAAGCCTCTCTTGTAAATGTAAAGGATTCTTTTAAAAAGATAATTGTCGTGAAAGATGTTGTAAATGTTACAAGAGATGAGGATGGAATTACCACAATGAGTATCTATGATTTCCTGTTAAAGGAAAATAGTTTAGAATTATAAAGGAGGAACCCATGGATAAATTCGTTTTACACTCCGAATTCGCCCCCACCGGCGACCAGCCGCAGGCCATCGAAGCCCTGGTCAACGGCTTCAAAGAGGGCAACCAATTCCAGACTTTACTTGGTGTTACCGGCTCCGGTAAGACCTTTACCATGGCGAACGTGATCCAGGAGCTCAACAAACCGACGCTGATCATCGCCCACAATAAGACACTGGCGGCGCAGCTCTACTCCGAATTTAAGGAGTTCTTCCCGGAGAATGCAGTGGAGTATTTTGTATCTTACTACGACTACTATCAGCCTGAGGCATATGTACCGTCAACAGACACTTACATCGAAAAGGATTCCGCGATTAATGATGAAATTGACAAGCTCCGTCATTCTGCGACAGCAGCGCTTTCCGAGCGGAATGATGTGATCATCGTGGCATCGGTTTCTTGTATTTACGGTCTGGGAAGCCCGATTGATTATAAAGAAATGGTAATCTCCCTTCGTCCAGGAATGGAAAAGGATCGAGATGAAGTGATTCACAAGCTGATCGATATTCAGTATACGAGAAATGAGATGGATTTTAAGCGAGGAACATTCCGTGCGCGCGGCGATGTGCTGGAGATTTTTCCTGCATATTCCGGAAGTGAGGCGTATCGAATTGAATTCTTCGGTGACGAGGTGGATCGGATTACGGAGATTGATGCGTTGACCGGAGAAGTAAAGGCGCAGCTTGGCCATGTGGCAATTTTTCCGGCGTCCCATTATGTTGTACCGAAAGAGAAGATGATGGCCGCCACAGAAAATATTTTGGAAGAGCTGAAAGAGCAGGTGACTTATTTTAAGAGTAATGACAAGCTTTTGGAAGCGCAGCGAATTTCGGAACGTACCAATTTTGATGTGGAGATGATGAGGGAAACCGGTTTTTGTTCTGGTATTGAGAACTATTCAAGGCATCTGACGTTCGGAAAACCGGGAGAGCCGCCGTGCACACTGTTGGATTATTTCCCGGATGATTTTCTAATTATCATTGACGAGTCTCATATCACACTTCCACAGGTGCGAGGTATGTATTTTGGCGACCGTTCCAGAAAGAAAACGCTGGTGGAGTACGGATTCCGTCTGCCGTCTGCATTGGACAACCGTCCGTTGAGTTTTGATGAATTTGAAGGTCATATCAATCAGATGATGTTTGTATCCGCGACTCCGTCGGTTTATGAAGCGGACCATGAGATGATGCGTACGGAGCAGATTATCCGTCCGACAGGACTGTTGGATCCGGAGATCAGCGTCCGTCCGGTTGCAGGACAGATTGATGATCTGATCGGAGAAATCAATAAAGAGGTGGCGAACCATAATAAAGTTCTGATTACGACCCTTACAAAGCGAATGGCAGAAGATTTAACCGGATATATCCGTGAAGCTGGGATCCGTGTGAAATACCTGCATTCAGACATCGATACTCTGGAGCGTGCAGAGATCATCCGCGACATGCGTCTGGATGTGTTTGATGTTCTGGTTGGAATCAACCTTCTGCGAGAAGGTCTGGATATACCGGAGATTACGCTGGTTGCAATCTTGGATGCGGATAAGGAAGGATTTCTGCGTTCTGAAACTTCGCTGATCCAGACCATCGGACGTGCGGCGCGAAATGCGGACGGTCATGTGATTATGTATGCAGATTCTATGACCGATTCCATGAAACGGGCCATCGATGAGACCAATCGTCGTCGTGAAATTCAGCAGAAATATAATGAGGAACATGGAATCACACCTCAGACTATTAAGAAAGCTGTTCGTGATCTGATTTCTATTTCCAAGGCGGCAGAGGCAAGTGATGAGGACTTCCGAAAGGATCCGGAATCCATGGACGCGAAGGAACTGGGAAAATTGGCGAAGGAACTGGAAAAGAAGATGCGTCAGGCGGCAGCAGAACTGAATTTCGAGGAAGCTGCAAAGCTGCGTGACCGGATGAAGGAAGTGAAATTGATGCTTCTTGATATAGAAAACTCATGAAAACTCGATTGACAAGACTCTCCATCAAAGATACAATATTAAAAATGGGTAAGAATGCGTGATTCTTGCCATAGGGGATGTTTTACTAAAAATATTGTGAAACGTGGGGAGTTCCAATGAATGAAAAACTCTTAATGGAAACAGTGGCATTGGCTGGAAAGATTATGCTGGCCAGCGGTGCAGAGGTTTACCGGGTGGAAGAAACCATGAAATATATGCTCCAGAAATCCAGTTATCCAGTTGCAGAAGCGGTTGCGCTTGGTACAGGTTTGTTTGTGTCGCTGGACGATCCGGAGCGTGATACTTTGACAATCGCAAGGCGTGTTCCGGCCAGAAGCAATAACCTGAACCGTATCTGTGCGGTCAATGAAGTATCGAGAAAGTTCTGCAGTAATCAGTTGACGGTGGAAGATGCTTACCGGGAGCTGAAAGATATTGAAGCCAACAAAGTGTATACAAATCGTTGGACTTTTGTGGGCTTAATCGGTGTTTCTGCATTTTTTGCTCCGATTTTCGGTGGAGAACCGATTGACATTCTGGGTGCAGGTATTGTTGGTGTCATGTTAGCTATTGCAGACTGGCTGGTAAAGAAAGTCAAGCTCAATGACTTTTTTATTAACGCATTTTGTGCATTTGTGATCGCTGTCAGTGCGACTGTGGTAAGGAAATTTTTCCTTCCGGCATGCAATGCAGACGTTATGATCATCAGCAGTATTATGTCTTTGGTACCAGGTGTTGCCTTCACAACATCGATCCGTGATATTTTAAACGGAGACTACGCCTCTGGTTCTGCACGAATGCTGGAAGCGATCGTAGTGGCGCGTGCGATTGCAGCCGGAGTTGGTCTGGGATTAATATCCTGGGGCGTATTTTGGAGGTGGCTTACATGATATTTCAGGTTGTAAGTGCATTTTTATCGGTATATTTCTTTACTACTCTGCTTGAAATTCCGAAACGATATGCAATTTATTGCAGCATCGTGGGTGGTGTCAACTGGTGGGTGTACCTGATTGTAATGGAGACCTCGGAGTCTTCCATGGCAGCAGCATTCTTCGCATCTCTGGCAGTAGCATTTTTAAGCCAGATTTTTGCACGTACACAGAAGACTCCGGTCAATGTATTTTTAGTGGCAGGTATTCTGCCGACAGTGCCTGGAGGTGGAATCTACCGTTGCGTATATTACTTTATTCGCAACAATTCCAGCCAGAGCAATTATTATCTATTGCAGACATTAAAGACTGCCGGCGCCATTGCCATGGCAATCTTTATCACAGATTCTCTGTTCCGCTTTTATCAATATTATCAGAATCGGAAGGCTTCCATCGAATAACTCCGGAACTTCCGCGGCGGTACAGATATAATTCGTCAGAGAGAACTTCCTCTTTTGGAACGTCCTCTGCATTTACACTTTGAACCATATGACGGAACATCTCATACTTCTGGTCATGAGAATCCGGCAAGATAAGGACTTCGTGGATACTGGACGGTAAGATGATCAAATCGGAACCGAGAGTGTCTGCGAAGTCTTTTATTACGTTGTCGTAGAGCATACAGACGGCTCCGTTGATGCCAGTCTGGTTGGAGAGGACGTAAAGAGTCGGAAGTCCGGTATCGCAGGGCATCATTCGGTCTTCGTCTTCATCCCAGCCAAAAAGCAGGTGATCCAGACGGCCAATTGTGCTCGGACAGAGTTTCGGAGTGTTTTCTTTTGCCAGCTCATACAGTTCACCCGGGGATAAATTCCATTTTTCTGCCTGGTGGTTGTGGATGATCGTTGTAATCTGCTTATCATCTTTTACTCCCAGGTGCAGGTAGTAGATAATTGCAAGATCACACCAGGATGTCCACGGGATTTCTTTTAACAATTCTTCATTCTCTTTTTTTGAAATAAGGCGATATGCAATCCTGTCACGGACAGATTCCAGAGTACGGGCTTGTTCTGCCAGCTCCAGCGAAAGCGGAAGCTCTCTTTTTAGTTTTGCAAGAACCGTCTGTGTAATCTTGTCAATGGAACTGCCGTTGCAGTATGTCTGGTAGAGGGGCTGCAGATAGACAACAGGAGCGCTCGAAACATTTGGCATGTGGATAATAAAAGCATCCAACGAGACATTGTTGTTCTTGCGGATCGATTCTTTTGAGATTGTAACGCCGTGTTCCATCTGATTTACTAAGGCTGCGAGTAAATATTCGCAGAAAGAAGAGTAGTTCATAAAATACCTCCTAGATGTGTTAATAGATTTTTAGATTTGTTAGTAAAAAGAAATGGTAGTGCTATTGTAATAGATGAGGTGCAAAATTGCAACCGGAAAATAAAAAAATGCGTCTGAGAGGAATCGAACCTCCGCACGCGGCTCCGGAGGCCACTGCTCTATCCACTGAGCTAC
>JAZOVL010000135.1:0-5576 GCA_045658685.1 Pilosibacter sp. | reverse complement strand
ACAAGAGTGATTTGCAAGAATTTGGGTTTTGAGGCAAACTTGTGGCACAGTATTTACCGGAAACATCGAAACTGGTATACTACAAGTAAGCAATGAGCAAGGAGGTGCATCATGGCAAAGAAAATCTACGTAGCTGATGATGAGAAAAATATATGTTTCCTGATCCAGAATTTCCTGGAAAAGGAAGGCTTTGAAGTGACTTGCTTCCATGACGGAGAATCCATTTTAGAAGCATGTGAAAAAGAAATGCCGGACCTATGCATTTTAGATGTGATGTTGCCCGGTATGGACGGACTGACGGTCTGCACCCAGATTCGAAAGAGAAGTCATGTTCCGATTATCATTGTATCGGCGAAGGATTCTCCACTGGATCGTATCACGGGAATCACACTGGGAAGCGATGATTATCTGGTAAAGCCATTCCTTCCGCTGGAACTTGTGACTCGCGTAAAGGCATTGTTCCGCCGTGTGGATGCATTTGCAGGTCCGGAAGAGGAATCCAGAGATACGTTGGAATTTGGCGACATTATACTGTATACAAAACGCCGTGCGGCTCATTTGAAGGGGATAGATTTTGCACTTACTCCACTGGAATTTGATTTCCTGAACCATATGCTGGAATATCCGGAGCATGCGGCCAGCCGCGATGATCTGTTAAAGGCACTCTGGAAAGTGGACAGCAAGGAAGTTGACACAAGAGCGGTGGATGATATGGTAAAGCGTCTTAGAAAGAAACTGAAAGAACAGGGAAGCACTGTGAAGATTGAGACTGTATGGGGATATGGTTTCCGTCTGATCGCCGGAGGGGAATAATGAAAGCAAGTATCCGGATGAAAATCTTTTTACCGGTAATGGTAATCCTGATTGCCTTTCCATTGGCGGTCTGGATCATGTTTCGGTACACTCTGGATGTACATATGAATTATAATGTGAAACGTGATCTGGAGCTGACCATTTCCCGTGTGGAAAAAGTGATTAATGAGAACTATCTGGCTTCCGCAGCAGCAAAGGCGATTGGAACGGAGGAAGATCCGGAAAAGCTTCTTTCGCTCCTTCAAGGTGAACTTCAGATTGAGGGTACAGAAACGAGAATGATGGCTGTCAGCGGTGGATACCGTGTGCTTCATCCGGTCAATTTTGACGACAGACCGGAGATGACGGAGTTTTATCCGATGTTTCTGACGAAAGCAACGGGAATGGAAGAGTTCTGGGAGCAGGGACGGATTTTGGAAGAGATGGTCGGAGACGAGAAGTATCTTCTATATTATCGTCATGTGGAAACAGGAGATGCAGATCAGGTGAATCACCTGGTATTGTATACACCGATCTATGATACGGGAGCGATTCTGGACCAGATGTCTCACTTTCTATTGTTGATCATGATCGGAATCGCAGCAGTTGCTATCATTTTATTCTGGTTCGTAGCAGGAAGTATTTCCGGGCCATTGATCCGGTTGAGTGAGGCTGCCCGTGGTATCGGTGAAAAGAAATTTAAAAAGGTAGAGACAGGGGCGACCGTAAAGGAATTGCTGCAGTTGGAGCATGAGATCAACCAGATGCAGGAAAAACTGGCGCAGGCAGATCAGGCAGAGCGGACATTCTTCCAGAATGCATCCCATGAACTGCGTACTCCGCTCATGTCTATTAGTGGTTATGCCCAGGGAATCCAGTGCGGAGTTTTTGAAGATACGGCTCAGGCAGCAGGGATCATTCTCGATGAAAGCACGCGTCTGACCGAGGTTGTAGATGGAATCCTGACCCTGACCAGGATGGATCAGCTCCGTTACCAGGTGGTTCCGGTGGAAATGAGCATCGAGAGTTTTGTGGAAGAGCGGTTGGAACTTTTGGAGGGATTTGCATTCTCACAAAATAAAAAACTGGTCTTTGAACCTGGAACCGAGCATAAAATGATTGTGGATGCAATGCTTCTGGAACGTGCATTTTCTAATGTAGTGTCCAACTGTATCCGCTATGCAAAGGTGCAGGTTACGGTGGCTGTGGAGGCGTTGGAAGAAGGGGTACGGATCGTGATCCGCGATGACGGTCCCGGAATTCCCAAGGAAGAGCTTGGCCGTATCTTTGATCGTTTCCACAAAGGAAAGAACGGAAACCATGGTCTCGGACTGGCGATCGCAAAGGCTTCTTTGGAATATATGAGCGGCAGGATCCATGCAGAATATGCGCCGGACGGGGCTGTTTTTGTGATCGAATTACCACATGATTGCCACAGCTTTGCCCCAGAAGAATCGGTGTAGAGATGATATAATACGATTAGAGTAATATATCCCGACGTCTGTGCGACGAAGGACATACGATAGATGCGAAGGAGGATAATGAGATGAAGAAACTCATGTTTATCGTCAGTTTAGTATTCTGTCTGTTCTGTACACCGCTGGTAGGTTTGGCAAATCCGACAGAAGAAGAGAAGGCAAAGTACGAAGAAGCAATTTCTGAAAAATATATTGAGATGTTGAAGGGAAGTATTGCACTCGATAAGAGCAATGCAGAACTGACCACCTATCTGGTAACCTGGCTGGAGGCTGAGAAACAGCCGAGAGAGGCAAAGAAGATCATTGCAAAGATTGATGCGCTGAAAGCAGAGCAGGCGAAGAAGGCTGAGAGTATGGATCCATATCTTCTTGCCAAGAAGACTTGCGATGAAAAGTGCAATGCAGAGGGTGCCAATGCGGCTCTGGAAAACATTATCCGAATCCAGAACAACAAACTGAAAAATCAGGAAGACCTTGCAAAACTCTGGAAACAGGTAATGGAATTATTGAAATAGTTTACGACATGATAAATGGCTGTGAAGCAACAGACGCTTTACAGCCATTTTTATGCTTTTAGTCCCGGACTGCTGGAATATATTTTGCAAGCAGATCCAGAGAGTAGTTTGCAACAAGGTCTTCCGGGAATCCGGCTTCGCGGATAACAGTAAGGGCGGACTCATGATTTCCAACATTGTGGGTAAAATGTGCGTCGCTGCCCATAAGGATCGGAACTTCGTATTTTTTACACTGTTCCAAGAGGATTAAGTCATTTTCACGCGCTCCCTGTCGGTTGCTGTCCGGTGATAAAGAAGAGTTGTTGATTTCCAACAGCTTTCCGTGTTTTTTCGCGGCGCGGACTACAGCTTCCAGATCGAGAGGATATCTGCCGTCATCCGGATGTCCGATGACCTTAACGTAAGGGTTTGCCATTGCTCCCAGAATCGCAGCCGTATTTTCTTCGCGGGTACCGAATGGGAGGCAGAGATCATGAAGGCTGGCAATGGTATAATCAAGGCGTTTCAATGCCTTTTCTGATAAATCGATGGTTCCTTTGTAATCCATGATATTTAACTCACATCCAAAGAGAACGCGGACGTCTTCAACGTATCTCGGAATGGTCTTAAAACACCAGAAATATACTTCGTCCATGGTTCCGCGCATGGATGGTGCATGATCGCTGATTCCGAGGATCGGAAGTCCTTTGAGGGCAGCTGCATGGATCATTTCAGAAATGGTGGCATATGCGTGACCGCTGGCGATGGTGTGAGTATGTAAATCTGCAAAATCTTTCATTGTATCAGCTCCTTTTGTGATATCATACCATATTCTGCGCCGGAAGACCAGAAGTGTCTGAACAGAAATAAAAGAGTGGAAATATTGGTCAGAATATGGTTAAATAGAAGTAGCGACATTTCGCCGGAATGACGGCGGCAGAAAGAGGTAATAGTATGCAGACAATGGCAGATTTGATGGATGAGCTTGAGGCAACCCTGAAAAAAATCAGAGTGGGTGATGTGGTGACAGGTACAGTCATTGACGTGACAGAAGACGCGGTTCTCGTGGATTTAAAGTCTTACTGTGACGGCGTGATCCGCAAGGCAGACCTTAGCGAAGATCCGGATTTTAATATGATGGAAGCGATTCATCCGGGTGATGAGATTACAGCAACCGTTCTCGCAACCAACGATGGCGAGGGCAATATGGTGCTTTCTAAAAAAGAGGCAAACGCGATTTTAGCGTGGGATAAATTAAGACAGATGATGGAAGACCGCACAATTATGAAGGTAAAGATTCAGGAAGTAGTAAATGCAGGTGCAGTTGCGTACCTGGAAGGCATTCGTGGATTTATTCCGGCTTCCCGTCTGGCTGATGAGTATGTGGAAGAGCTGGCTGAGTGGAACGGAAAGACCATCGAAGTGACAGTAATCACTGCGGATGAGGAAAACCGCCGTCTGGTATTATCCGGTCGTGAAGCAGCAAGAGAAAAGAAACAGGCTGAGACAAACAAGAAGATCGCCAAGTGTGAAGTTGGCGCTGTTATGAATGGTACGGTGGAAACATTAAAAGACTATGGTGCATTTGTTGCGCTTGAAAATGGTCTGACGGGACTTCTCCACATTTCCCAGATCAGCACACAGAGAATCAAACATCCGGGTGTTGTATTGAAAGAGGGTCAGGAAGTGACTGTGAAGATCATTTCCACAGCAAACAATAAGATCAGCCTCAGCATGAAGGAACTGATTGAGGAGCAGGCGGAAGCCGAGTCCCATGAGACATATGATTATAAGGAAGAAGGCCAGGCGAGCACAGGACTTGGTGCACTTCTGAAAGGTCTGAAGTTTAATTAATGACAGACGTGATGTGATTGCAGCTGTCTCAGCGTGAGCAGGACTGCAGGTATTATTCCTGTGCATGAGAGGAGGCTGTACATTGACAAAACGCAACGGAAATATGGATCAGGTTGATCAGTGGAAATCGACCATGTTCTTATATAGTTCAGCGCTTAAATCGATCAATACGAAGATCGAGATCCTGAACAATGAATTTGTCCAGCTTTACAATTATAATCCAATTGAGCATGTGACTTCCAGATTAAAAACTCCGCAAAGCATTGTAAAAAAGCTTAAGGGCAAGGGGCTGGAAGTGGATGTCGACAATATGATAGAATATGTCAATGATATCGCGGGAATCCGGATCATATGCTCATTCATGTCAGACATTTATCCTATTGCGGATATCATTGCAAAGCAGGCAGATATTACTGTCCTTTATGTGAAGGACTATATTAAAAATCCGAAAGAAAACGGTTACAAGAGTTATCATATGGTAGTAACCATTCCCGTCTATCTCAGTGATGGGAAGATTGAAACGAAGGTGGAGATCCAGATCCGTACGATCGCCATGGATTTCTGGGCATCTCTGGAACATAAGATTGCGTACAAATTTGAAGGTCATGCTCCAGACTATATTGAGGCAGAGTTGAAGGATTGTGCGGATATGGTTCATATGCTGGATGCCAAGATGTATTCCCTGAACCAGGCAATCGCAGAATATTCGGATGAAAGAACACACATTACGGAGGAGACATAGATGAGAGCAGTACTTCAGAGAGTGACAGAGGCGGCAGTACGAGTGGATGGCGAAACAGTCGGGTCCATCGGTAAAGGATTTTTTATCCTTCTGGGCGTTTCGGATGAAGATAACGAAGCAGTGGCCGATAAAATGGCTGACAAGATCTGCAAACTGCGTATTTTTGAAGATGAAAACGGAAAGACCAATCTTTCCTTGGCAGATGTGGGAGGCGAA
>JAZOVL010000134.1:0-13477 GCA_045658685.1 Pilosibacter sp. | reverse complement strand
CATCAGCGCCTCCGTAAAAACCAACGCAGAACCGGCGGATTTCGCCTTCGGCACCATGCCATCCAACGATATGCTGAGACCGATGGGCTATGTCAAATCCGACCGAACCATCCGCTGGATCAACAAACAGCCAAATGGTATTTATCTGCCGAGCACCTATGGTGTCCTGCGGATCAGTCCAATCGCGAGCAATATCCTCCACATTTCATTTGCGAAGGATGAGGAATCGTTAGCAAACATTCATCCGCTTGTTACCGATCCGGGAGATTTTCAAGAATGGAAATATCGTGATGCACCAAAGCTTCTAGAGATGAAAACCCGAGAAATATACCTTCAAGTGGATAAAGCAACGGGAGCCGTTTCCTACATGACCGGAGACAAGAAACCTCTGTTGGCAGAACGAACTCGCGAATCACGCATTCTCGAGAAGCCAACTTATGGAAATCCGCGCGCCAGACTGTATCTGGACTTTGCAAAAACGGAAACTCTCCTTGCCATGGGAAGCGGAATCAGGGCAACCCTTTCTCTCAAAGGAACTGCCCGCTATATTTCACACATCGGACGTACAGATCGACTTCCTATGATCGTGTCTGACAAAGGATATGGTCTTATGATCGCATCCAATGCTCCGACACTCAGCTGTACGCTCCCAACATATGGTACACACATCTGTGTGGATGGAGTGGATGTCTTGGATTATTACCTTATCGTCGGTAAGACCACAGAAGACATCATTGAATGCTATCGCAAACTGTGCGGAGAACTGACATAATATCAAAAGGGTATAGAACAACTTTTTCTTGTTCTATACCCTTCTTATTTATTTTCGTGATAAAACCCTATCCTTCCAGACTCCAGCCAAAATCATTATGATAGATCATCTGCTTTGTCATTCCACCATCAATGCAGATATTCTCTCCGGTGATGAATCCAGCCTTATCCGAGCAAAGAAACAGTACCATATTTGCAATATCCAGCGGATTTCCAACTCGTCCGACCGGCTGCTGTTCCGCATCCGGACCCTCATAAACCGTATAATCCGTATCAATCCAGCCAGGAGAAATGGAGTTCACGCGTACTTTTCCTGCAAGACTCATTGCAAGTCCATGGGTCAGAGCCGCGATTCCACCTTTCGCTGCGGTATAGCTCTCTGTCTGTGGCTGACTCATCCGGTCGCGAGAAGAAGAAATATTTATGATGCTCGCTCCCTTTGCAAAGTAAGGCATAAAAAGCTTCGATAAATAAAATGGTGCTGTTACGCCTACTTTCAGCGCATATTCAAAATCTTCATAGCTGGCTTCCGAAATTCCACGACTGAGAGGGATCGCGTTATTTACCAGCACATCCACATAACCGTACTCCGAGATTACCTTCTCTGCAAATCGCTCCAAGGTTTCCTTGTCCGCCAAATCTCCCTGAAAATACGCATTTTCGCACAGATCGATGATACAAACGTGCGCACCTGCCTTTGCAAATTCTTCACTGATGCACTTTCCAATTCCGTTGGCTCCGCCTGTTACAATTACAACTTTATCTTTGAATTCCATTATCTTCCCTCCAAATCGATCAACACCGCTCTGCATGGCGCACCATCTGCACCACCCAGATTCAGCGGTGCTGCATTTAACAAATATGTCTCTTCAGGAACCTGTTGCAAACGGATTCCCTCTAAAAGAGCCACTCCTGCCTTTAAAAGAACCAAATGTACCGCCATCGGAGCCTCTTCCGGACCGACCGTCTGAGATTCATTTCCAACAAGAAGAAGTCCTGCACCGGCAAACACTTCCGCTGCCTCCAGAGAAACTTCTGCCTTTCCCTTGATCAAAATCCTTTTCGCCGCATCGCCCTCTGCCTTCTGCAGCATGCATTTTGCATCCTCCGCTGTCACAACACCATCGTGCTCCACCACATATGCCATTCCTACAAACGGTTCCAGACCCACTTCATCAATCGTCTTTCCATCCCTCACAAAATGACTAGGTGCATCCACGTGCGTTCCATTATGCGCACACATAAAGAATGTTGTCAGATTGTAAAAATCCCCATCCTCTATGGAACATAAGAGTTCTTTCTGTGGGATCGGATCACCCGGAAATACTTTGCAGCTAAACACTTCCTGTGAAATATCATATATCTTCATTCAAAATCACTCCTCGATTGTTGATTCCCTTCATTATAACATCTGTATACAAAAATAGCTATGAAGCTCAGAAAATTTCAGAATATAGTTTGAAAAAAGTTACTAAAAATGTAAGAATCAAATGATATAATAAATAACACCAGTGAAAGGAGGGGGACACTTATGAAGTATTTCAACGAAGAATTACAAAAACTGCAAGAACAGAGCGCTAGAAAGAACCATCTGGAGTCCACATTAAAAGGCCTTCGTGACCAACAGCGGGATCTTCAGGATAAACTGCGAGAACTGAAACAACTTTGCTCATCGGAGAATGCTGATGTCGAAAACTTAGAAGGATTCAGCCTTGCAGGACTGTATTATCTGATCATTGGTAAGAAAGAAGAAAGATTGGATAAAGAACGCCAGGAGGCTTATACTGCCCAATTAAAATGCGACGCAGCGCAGATGGAACTGGACTCGGTAACAGAAGCAATTCAAAAGACACTCGCTCTTATTGCAGAGCTCCACGGATGTGAAGAACAATTCGCAAAAATAAAATCCGAGAAAAAGGAAATCATAAAACGCTCAGGAACTCCTGAAGCAATGAAAATTTTAGAGTTGGAAGAACAAATTGCATATTGCGAGAACCAGATCAAAGAAATCCGTGAAGCTTCCAGTGTGGGGAGTGAGGCCTTACGCATTGCTGATGAAATCATTCATTCCTTGGATAAAGCCAAGGGATGGGGTACGTGGGATACCTTTGCCGGCGGCGGATTGATCAGCGACATGGCAAAACATAGTCATTTGAACACGGCGCAGCGACTGGTTGGCGACTTGCAGTTGAAGCTCCGTCGTTACAAAACGGAACTGATGGATATCCAAATCTCTGCCGATGTGGAAGTCGGGATCGGTGGCTTTTTGAACTTCGCAGACTACTTCTTTGACAGCATTCTCGTGGACTGGACTGTGTTGAACAAAATCACAAAATCCAAATCCCAGGCAGAGGCAACAAGAAACAAGATTTCTCTTTTGCAGTATAAGCTAAATGATATGAAAGCCGCAAAGGAACGGGAACGTGACCAGAAGAGAGAAGAGATCGATCAGATCGTGCTCCAAAATCATTAATATCTTCCATATAAAAATGCCATGTACTGAGGTTGATATCACGTACATGGCATTCGTTTTTGGTTTAAGCCGCATCTGCATTCAGCTCACGGATCAAAATCTCAGCTGTAATCTTCACAGTCTCCACAACAATTTCCGTACATTTTTCTTTTCTCTCAGGAGAATTCTTTTCCAGCCCGATCCAAAGTGCACGACAGCAAGTTGCTCCGTGAACCGCTTTAAATTTATCATGCAGTTCATTGGTCAATTCAAAACAGCGGTTGATCTTTGGATCTCCCGGCGTTCTTCTTCCAAAGAAATATCCGATACACATTGCAGCACCCGCCAATGCTCCGCAGATGCATCCACCACCGCCAAGTCCCCATGGGAATCCAGAACTCATAGCGATTGCATCATCGGAGAGGTCGATCTCGAAGTGTTTCCGAATGGCATAGATCACCGCCTCAGAGCAGGCAAAGCCAGAATTAAAGATTTCTGCAGCGTCCTTTTGCAGATTTTCGATGTTAATGTTTGTGGTCATGGTGAGCCTCCTTTGTCGAATTTCTATGAATATTTTAGCATGGGCCGAATATAGTTACAAGTAACGAAACTGTAATTGAATATTCAACCATAACACATTCGGAACAACCGGCAGAAATAGCAATTGTTGCCTTGCAAGAAACTAGCTTCTCCATACTCCTTTCCTACCAACTTTATCCAACATATGACCTAGCAGGTAAAAATAGCCCCCTCGTTTTTGTACACTTTGTCAATAGATTTCCGTCTCAATCCATGCTATCCTATCCCCACAATTTATCACCTCACTTCTCGAGGTTCTTTGCCCAGTCTTCGGGTATCTGTGGTATCTGAAATTCGATTCTAAACTTCCGAATTCAACTCCACAACATTTACAAGTTAATTTTTTCTTAGTACAATGGAGGTAGAAACAAATGACTGCACGCATTCAGCGTAACTACAAAAATGGTCTGTTTCTGATGATATTCGGAAATAAACCAGCACTCTTAAGTCTCTACAATGCAATCAGAGGCTCAAACTACACAAACCCGGATGATCTAATCATCAATACTGTTGAAGGTGTTCTCTATCTGGGGATGAAAAATGATGTATCATTCATCATCAACAACGAACTGAATCTTTATGAGGCACAGGCCAGTTGGAATCCAAACATGCCACTTCGCGGACTCTTCTATTTTTCTCGGGTCTACGAAGGCTATGTTGCAGAGCATGAACTGAATATTTACTCTCAGACTCTGCTCAAACTGCCCACTCCGAATTACATTGTCTTTTACAATGGCACGAAAGAAGATGGCGATTCCAGAATCCTGCGTCTATCAGATTCCTTTATCAAACATGACGGAGAAGAAGCCTGTCTGGAATGCACTGCAACCATGCTCAACATCAATTATGGTCATAACAAAGAGCTGATGAACGCATGTCGGGAGCTTTACGAATATTCCTATCTGATCGAAGAGATCCGCGTTGGTCTCCGTCAGAAGCTCCCGCTCCCTAATGCAGTTGACCTCGCAGTAAAAAACTGCATTGACCATGGTATCCTCAAGGACTTCTTACTACGCCACAGAGCGGAGGTAAAACATATGATCTTGGAAGAATTTGATTGGGAGAAACATATACGCCTGGAGAAAAAAGAAAGTTATGCCGAAGGTCGCAACGCAATCACAACTCTTGCTCAACGTCTTCTTGCCGACTCCCGCATCGATGATCTAAAAAGAGCTACTGAAGATCCAGAATACCTGGAGCAGCTATTACAAGAGTATAATATCTCTTAATAATTAGCCCTACAAAAACGCCAACCAATGATTCATCAAACTTAAGGAGCGGTCATCATTTCTGGCCGCTCCTTAAGTTCGTTAACTCATTCACAGATATTTCATACAGCTTCGCTAATGCAATCAAATTGACATCTCCTCGTTCGATTTTCTCGATTCTCTGACATACCATGCAATTCTCATTCATAATGACCTCCTATTCCTTCACAACCGCCACAACAAACTCACTGTTAAAAGTTTCATTTGTAAAAGATTTCAGCACATATTTTCCTTCCCAGTTCGCACCCGCAACAAGAAAATATGTACCCGGTGCAAGTTGTGCAATGATCTCATTTACTTCTTTCATTTCTGCTGACAGACATATCGAAGTTCTTCATCAAGCAAATGGAACCATTTCATAGTTGCCTCTTCATAAATCCATTCGCCATTTTCGTATGCATTCACCTTCAGTGGATTTTCGTACAAGTCAATCGCTGTACCGTTACTTGTTGCAGTTACTGTAAATGCGTCCGATGTGTCATTCGCTGTCATTTTCATGATAATGTTAAATGCCAAAATCAGCACAACACCCACTGCAATCACTGTTAACAATACAGGCTTCTTTGGAGTCTTTCCCAAATCTGTAGGATCCACTAAGAGATCGCTGTCCGGCTGTCTATATGAATACTAACAATCAGATTTTCTCTAACTTCTTAATTAGTATAATAGCATGCCAATATATGTAATACCATTAATATTTCCTTACAATTCCCCGATTCTGAAACTAATGATGAAAGCTCGATTGAACTGCCAGTACATTGTTTTCATTTTAGTATCTTGTTATAATTCTATTCATGGGTACTGTCATTTACGGTAGGCGGTTGGTCCTCTTTACCAGAGAGGATTTTTATCCTCTCCACTACTTAAAACCATGATTTTTCATTATGGAATTTTTAAAGAAGAGAGGGGATGCTTATGTTAACTCTAGAAGGTCTGATCGGCGTCATTAGTCTGTGTTTAGCAGCTTATGGACTTGGATATTCAATGGGGTACAATCAAGCAAAAAAATAACCGCCCAGCTCCCAAATCTGATGCGGTTATTCTTATAACTTATTCATAGGGACTAACCGTCTATCGGCAGTACCTTTTCTATGTTTATATTAGCACGAATCAAAACCATTCGCAAGTGCCTATTGGTTTCATATGAATTTGAAATAACCATTTCCTTACCAAAACTCAAATTAATCAATTGCACTACAAATATAAAAAAACAAAGTATGTTTCCCCCTTGAATCCAAGAAAGAAATGCGCTATACTGTCATAAACTGGCTTCATTTTTCCTACTATATAAATACAGCTCGTAGGAACCCCATTAGAAGCCCCCAAAAAGGAGAAAGAATCATGCAGCTGACAACAGTAAAAGAACTCTTCGCAGACCGCGAAAAATATCTGAACACAGAAGTTGAAGTTGGTGGTTGGATCCGCAGCATCCGTGATTCCAAAGCATTCGGATTTATCGTTTTAAATGATGGTACATGTTTTGACACTCTGCAGATCGTTTACCACGATACAATGGACAACTTTGCAGAGGTTTCCAAATTAAATGTAGGCGCAGCTATTATCGTTAAGGGTACTCTTGTGCCAACACCGGAGGCAAAGCAGCCGTTTGAGATCCAGGCAACAGAGGTTGTTGTGGAAGGTCCGTCCGGCAGCGACTATCCGCTTCAGAAAAAGCGCCACTCTTTCGAGTATTTAAGAACAATCTCCCACTTACGTCCGAGAACTAACACATTCCAGGCAGTATTCCGTGTTCGTTCTATGGCAGCATATGCAATCCACAAATTCTTCCAGGAGCAGGGCTTCGTATATGTAAACACTCCACTTATCACAGGCAGTGACTGTGAGGGTGCAGGCGAGATGTTCCAGGTTACAACCATGGACCTGACAAACATTCCGATGACAGAAGACGGCAAAGTGGACTTCACACAGGACTTCTTCGGAAAACCAACAAATCTGACAGTATCCGGTCAGTTAAACGGCGAGACATATGCAATGGCATTCCGCAACATCTACACATTCGGACCGACATTCCGTGCTGAGAATTCCAACACAACACGTCATGCGGCTGAGTTCTGGATGATCGAGCCGGAGATGGCATTTGCTGACTTAAATGACAATATGGCTATGGCTGAGGCTATGTTAAAGTACGTGATCCGTTACGTTCTTGAGAACGCACCGGCTGAGATGAACTTCTTTAATCAGTTCGTTGATAAGGGCCTTTTAGACCGTCTGAACCATGTATTAAATTCCGAATTTGGTCATGTAACTTATACAGAGGCAATCAAGCTTCTGGAAGAGCACAATGACGAGTTCGATTACAAAGTATTCTGGGGCTGCGACCTTCAGACTGAGCATGAGCGTTATCTGACAGAGCAGATCTTCAAACGCCCGGTATTCGTAACAGATTATCCGAAGGAGATCAAAGCATTCTACATGAAACTCAACGAGGATGGCAAGACTGTTGCTGCTATGGACTGTCTTGTTCCAGGTATCGGCGAGATCATCGGCGGCAGCCAGCGTGAAGACGATTACGAGAAGCTTCTTGGCAAGATCAAAGAGATGGGTCTTAATGAGGAAGACTACGGCTTCTACCTTGACCTCAGAAAGTACGGTTCCGCACGTCACTCCGGTTTCGGCCTTGGTTTCGAGCGCTGCGTGATGTACCTCACAGGTATGGGCAACATCCGTGACGTAATCCCGTTCCCGAGAACAGTAAATAACTGCGAATTATAATTCAGAACAGCACATTGGATGAATATCCAATGCTTCTTGAATATCGCCAGATATTCAAGAAGAGCGTCTCAAACAATATTGAAACAACAGAAACCCGCAGACATCGGTTTCTATCAGGAGCGCCAAAGAAACTGCGGCGCTCCTTTTTTATACTATCGGAGGAACTCCTATGAAATTTATCCACACAGCCGATATCCACTGGGGCATGGTGCCTGACAGCGACCGGCCCTGGGGAAAGAAACGAGAACAGGCAATCCGCCTCACCCTTCAGAGCATCGTTGAGGAGGCAAGAGAAAACCATGTTGACCTGCTCTTGATCAGCGGCGACCTGTTCCATCGTCAGCCACTTGCCAGAGACTTAAAGGAAGTAAACTATCTGTTTGCAACGATTCCGGGCACTCGCGTGGTCATTATCGCAGGAAACCATGACCGTGTGCGCAGAAGTTCTGCCCTTTTAAGCTTCCAATGGAGCCCAAATGTTACCTATTTCATGGACGAGGATCTATCCTCTGTCTACTTCGAAGATTTAAATACGGAAGTATTCGGATTCAGCTACCACACTCCGGAGATTTTAGAGGATCGCACAGCACAGTTTACGATTCCAAACAATCGCCGCAATAAGATTCTCATGATTCACGGCGGCGATGCAAAGCATCTCCCGTTTGATAAAAATGTAGTAGCTGCAATGCCCTTTTCTTATATCGCCCTTGGCCACATTCACAAACCTGGTGTTCTCATCGAAAACAAGATGGCTTATCCGGGTTCTCCGGAACCACTGGATCTGACTGAAACCGGTCCGCACGGATTCTACATGGGTGAACTGGACGAAATCAGCGGTCATGTAACCTCTCTGGAATTTCGACCAATCTCCCAGGCACAGTATATTCCGCTCGTTGTAAGCGTGACACCGGCCACCACCAATCTGGAACTTTCCCAGTTGATCGCAGACGAGATCCGCAAACGTGGCGCAGGAAATATTTACCGTTTCCGCATTCGCGGTATGCGCGATCCGGACGTCGAGTTTGATCTGGATTTCCTGTCCGGACAGTGGAATATTGTGGAGATTCTTGATGAATCTGAACCGCAGTACGATTACCACGCACTATTTGCTGAGCACCCAAGCGATATGATCGGTTTCTATATCCGCGCTCTGCACAAAGAGGACATGAGCCCGGTAGAAAAGAAAGCCCTGCATTACGGAATCCATGCACTGCTTATGACAAAAGACGAAAGGAGCTAAGTTATGAAATTACTGGAACTTCATATTGATGGATTTGGTAAATTCCATAACCGCACCATCTCCTTTGAAGACGGAATCAATATTATTTACGGTAAAAATGAAGCCGGAAAATCCACTCTGCACACCTTTATCCGTGGAATGCTCTTTGGCATCGAACGTGGGCGAGGCCGTGCAGCGAAAAATGATACTTACAGCAAGTTCGAACCATGGGAAAACAGCGGAACTTACGAAGGTTGGCTTCGTCTGGAGAAAAACGGAACAATCTACCGTATCGAACGCCGTTTCCGCAAGGATAACAAGTCTCTGAAAGTGATTAATGAAACCCGTGGATACGAGGAAGATCCGACACCGGCATTTATGAATGAACTTCTCGGAGGACTCAACGAGACTACTTATAACAATACGATCAGCATCGGTCAGCTAAAAAGTGCAACTGAAGACGGTATGGTAAGTGAGCTGAGAAACTACATTGCCAACATGAACACAACTGGCAATATTTCTCTGAATATCAGCAAAGCCTCTACCTTCCTTCGTCTGCAGAAGCGTGCTTTAGAAGCGAATCTGATTCCGGACGCATCCCGCGAATATACTGCTCTTTTAGCAGAGATCCGAAACGTGGAAACCGAGATTGCTGCCCCAGAGTTCGAAAACCAGCTGGCTTCCTACCAGAACATGCGTAACCAAGTTAAGAACATTATTGATAACACGCAGTCTGAGCGCAGCATTCTGGAAGATCAGATTCAAGATGCGAAACGAACTCTGACCGAGTATCAGTTTGTTGACCAGGCTTCTGTAGATGCTTATTCTCAGAAGGCCGAAAACTATTATAATAACTACCGTGAGTTCAGTGCTAAAAGCCAGAAGAAATCCCGTAAAGCTTTCAGCATCATTGCACTGCTTATCGCCCTTTCCTGCATTGCCGGTGCGATTTACCTCCGTCTGGCTTATCCCTCTGACTATTTCACAGTCGTTGGCGGTCTCGGAGGTGCTGCTCTCGTATTCCTTTTGATCCAGCTCCTGATCCGCAAAGGCATCAAACGCGACATGGCGACGGCAGAGGAAAACAAAGTTTCCTTATTGGAAATGTTAAAGAAGCATCTCTATTCTGAAGATGCCTCCGAAATCATAGTTTCCGACGAAGCAATGTCTGCCTTCATCAAACGCATGGAGGAGTTTACAAGCCTCTGCGAGATGGTTAGACAGTCTGAAACTGCTTCCAGGAAGCTGATGGAGGATATCAACTCTCTTCGTGAGAAGCAGAACAATTGCAGCGAAATGATCGAAAAACAGCAACGTACTCAGTGGGAACTGGAAAAGAAGCTGGAACATTTGAACAACTGTAAGACACAGGTGAACAATCTAAAACGTGTTCTGGCTGAAAACGACCGCATCCGTGAGGAGATCACAGCCATCGAACTGGCTCAGGAAACCCTGACAGAGCTCTCCTCTTCCATCCGTGACTCCTTCGGTCTTTATCTTAATAAGGAGGCATCCGACCTGGTGGGCGGAATCACCGGAGGTATTTACGACAGTTTAAGCATTGATGAAAACCTCAATGTTTTCTTAAATACAAAACGTAAGCTGGTCCCGATCGAACAGGTCAGCAGCGGTACCATGGATCAGGTTTATCTGGCACTTCGACTGGCTGCTGCAAAACTCCTTCAGGGTGACGGCGAACCGTTCCCATTGATCTTCGACGACAGCTTTACTCAGTATGATGAAGAGCGACTCCGCACAGCACTGAAATGGATGGCAAAAGCCTATGACGGACAGATGTTGATCTTTACCTGCCATAAACGCGAAGGCCAGATTTTACAGGCACACCAGATTGATTTTAACTACGTTGAAATTTAACATGTCAAAGCCATTTGACTGTGGAAAAGAGAGGAAGAACACCATGTTAAAAAATTATATGCACAAATTTGTCACCCCGGAAGTGGCTGCGAAAGCAGTTCAGTCCGGTGACTGGGTTGACTATGGCTTCGGCGGCGGCTATCCGGAACTGATGGACAAGGCACTGGCAGCACGAAAAGATGAGCTGAACAATGTAAAAGTTCGTGGCGGTCTTGTAATCCGTCCGCGCATTGAAGTCATTGAATGCGATCCAGAGCAGGCTGCATTCCAGTATTACAGCTGGCACATTGGTGATTACGAGCGTAAAATGCAGGCCCAGGGCCGTGTACAGTTTATGCCGATGATCCTTAGACAGCTTCCGTTCCTTTACCGTGACCATATCCGCGTAGACGTTGCGTTCGTACCGGTTTCTGCACCGGATGCAGACGGTTACTGCGGTCTCGGTATCTCCAACTATGCATGGAGAACTATTTTTGAAAATGCAAGAACTGTTATTTTCGAGATTAACGAACGCTATCCGAAGCTGCACGGTGTAAACGGCTCTCACCGAGTTCACCTGTCAGAAGCAGATTATATCGTAGAAGGTGAGCATGAACCGCTCCCACTCCGTACATACAAAGATCCGTCCGATATCGATATTGCGATTGCAAAAAACGTGGTTGCTGAAATCCCGGATGGTGCAGTATTATCCCTTGGCGTCGGCGGTGTGCCGTTCACAGTTGCAAAAATGCTGGCAGAATCCGATCTGAAGGATCTCGGCTGCCATACCGGTACAATCAGCGATGCGTTCCTGCATCTGCACAAGGCAGGCAAATTGACAAATGCAGGCAAGGAAGTGTGCAAAGGATATTCCACCTGGAACCTGGCAATGGGTTCCCAGGAGTTATATGACTGGATTGAAAATGAACCGGAACTCTTCTATCCGGGCGACGTAGATTTTGTACATTCTCCAGAGCGCATGGGGCAGATGTCCAACTTCGTCGGCATCATGGGTGGTGTACAGCTTGACCTGATGGGTCAGGAAAATGCAGAATCCGGCGGCAAACGCCAGCTTTCCGGTACAGGCGGACAGCTTGATTTCCTCGAAGGAGCTTTCCGTTCCAAAGGTGGTAAAGGCTTTATCTGCATGAATTCCGCAAGAACTGCAAAAGATGGTTCCCTTATCTCCAATATCGTTCCGTTTATCCCGGGCGGCAGCGTAGTATCCAGCCCGAGAAGCATGAATCATTACGTTGCAACCGAATACGGCGTCGCGAAATTATCCGGTCTTTCCTTACGTGAGCGCGCAGAAGCAATGATTTCTGTTGCCCACCCGGCATTCCGCGAAGAACTGGCTCAGTACGCAAGAGAAACTTTTAAATAACTTTTAGGAGAATTCATATGAAATATGCAAAAATTGATCTGCACCTTCACCTGGACGGCTCTCTAAATCTGCCGTGGGCTTGGGAAACTGCAAAAAAACGTGGTGTTGTAGCACCGGATTATACATTCGAAGAATATTATCATTTTATGCACCGTACAGAATTTAAAAATCGCGAGGAACGAATGACTCGATTTGATTTCCCGATTGCTGTCATGCAAACCAAAGAAGATCTGGCAGCCAGCATGTATAACCTGATTGCAACTCTGGCAGAAAAAGAACTGTACTATGCAGAAATCCGATTCGCACCACAGCAGCACATGCTCCAGGGCTTATCTCAGACAGAAGTTGTCGAAGCCGTTCTTGCAGGCAGAGCACAGGCGCAAAATGATTTTCCGGACATTGAAACCGGTCTTATCAACTGTATGATGCACAAAGGTGCTGATGCTCACACAAACTGGGAAGCAAACCTTGAGACCATCCGCGTAACAAAAGAGTTCTTAGGTAAAGGTGTGGTTGCACTGGATCTGGCCGGTTATGAGAACAACGGAGACTTCAATCTATACGCTCCATTGTTTGAAATCGCAAGAGAGCAGGGCATTCCTTACACCATCCATGCTGGCGAAATGGGCGACGGTTCCCACGTTCCGATGGCAATCGCTATGGGTGCATACAGAATCGGTCACGGCATCAACTGTGTACAGAATCCGGAATGGCTCAAAGAAGTAGTTGAAAAACAGATTCCGTTAGAAGTCTGCCTCACAGGTAACACCATCGGTATCTTCAACCGTAAGTACTGTGATCATCCGATCCGTCAGCTTCTTGAAGCAGGTGTAAAGGTTACGATCAATACCGACAACATGACCTTCTCCGAGACAGATCTTGCAAACGAATATGCTCAGCTCCGTGCCCTCGGTGTTTCCATGGAGACACTGAAACGCTGCGCTCAGAACTCCATCGAAGCAGCCTTCTGCAGCGAAGAAACGAAAGAAATGCTTCGTAAGAAGATGGGATTTCAATAGAATGGATATTTAACTGAGGAAATGTTTTTAAAGCATTTCCTCTTTTTGTGCATTCACATATGCAATATACTGCAAGCTTGCTGCGTTTCCGAATTTTGTACGGCCATCTATTATCAGCCGCTCTCGACAAACTCAGCCCTGACGGGCTTCAAACAAGTCTCCGCGTCTGAAATTAGTCCGTACAAAATATACGGAAGC
>JAZOVL010000133.1:0-3685 GCA_045658685.1 Pilosibacter sp. | reverse complement strand
AGAATCCTGAAGATAAATTGTTTGTGTTCAATGTGACCATGCAGAATCATGGCGGATATGATGTAAAGTTTGATAATTTTGAACAGCAGGTGTGGCTGACTGGAGAATTGGAAGGAAAATACCCGAAAGTGGACCAGTACTTGTCTTTAATGAAAACATCGGATGAAGCCTTTGCATATTTGCTTGATTATTTTCATTCTGTTGAGGAACCGACAATGATCGTGATGTTTGGCGATCACCAGCCAAGTGTAGAAAATGAGTTTTTTGAGGATGTTTCTGGTATTTTAAATAGTGAAATGCCAAGAGAGAAACAGTTGATGTGGTACGAAACGCCTTTCTATATTTGGGCTAACTATGATATCCAGGAAGAAGAGATGGGACGATTAAGTGCTGTGTATCTTGGCCCCCATGTGCTGGATCTTGCAAATGTAAAAATTACACCATATGATGCTTTTCTGGTGGAACTTTCTGAAACGCTTCCGGTGGTTCATTTCCTTGGCTGTTATACTTCTGATGGAGGATTTTATCTTTGGGATGATGTGGAATCAGGGAACAGCAGTATGACAGAACAACTGATGAAATACGAAATGTTGGTGTACAACCACAGCATTGATTCAAATGAAATGCAAAAATTGTATCAAATAGGAGGAATACAATGAATTATATGATCTGCATTCCGTCTCCGAATATGGTAAACCGTGAAAATTGTGAGAAGATCCACAACATCATGGCCAGAATTTCAGAGACTTACAAATTAAAGATCGTTCCGGAACAGGTGAAGATGAAGACCGGCCAGTATCCGGAGTTTTATAAGAAGTTTAGAATTTATAAGGAAATTAAAGACCGTGATGGAAATGGTGAGGCGTATCTTCTTCAGGAAGAAGAGGATATGATTTTAAATGTATGCAGAAATGTGCAGGAAGAGGAATTGATGAAAAGCTGCACGTATGCATACCAATATCCGGCGAATCTGGTTCTGAAAAGTTTTCGCGAGGAGAAAAAAGACAGAAAATAAGAGGAGTCAAACTATGAACGTACATTTTGAAGAAAACTGGCAAAAGACAAAATTTGAATCTGACCACGTATTGCAGTTAAACGGAAAAGAAATACCGTATCATTCTGTATGTGAAGACAATTTCTTCTATGATGAAGAGGGAAAGGCAGTTGCAACAATTTATTCTTATGCATATTTTCGATCTGATGTAGAAGATGCATCAAAAAGACCTGTCATGTTCGCATATAATGGCGGACCAGGTTCTGCGAGTCTGTGGCTTCATCTCGGTCTGGTTGGACCGAGAAGAGTGAAACTGGACGATGAGATTCATCTTCCGACTGTTCCGCCGTTCGAATTGGAGGATAATCCAAACTGTCTCCTCGATATCTGTGATATTGTTGTGGTAGACATGGTTGGAACCGGTCTTGGACGCTTGTTTGATGAGAAGGCGAAAGAGCAGTTTTATGGTTCTGATGCGGACATTCGTCAGGTTGCTATGTTTATCGATGGATGGCTGACCAGATATGGTCGTCATAACAGTCCGGTGATTCTTGCTGGCGAGAGCTACGGTACCGGTCGTTCTTGTCTCCTGGCAGCGGAACTTCTTGGCGGTGGGCCGGAAAACCAGGATACCTTAGGTATTTCTGTCAGTGGAATTTTGCTTCTTGGCAATTATTTCTATCAGCCGACACCATTTGTTCAGACTGTTTTGAATCTTCCGTCTATGGCTGCTACAAACTGCTACCACAATCCAGAGGGAAAACCGGGGTTGGAAGAATTCGTAAAACAATGTTATGATTTTGCAGGAGGCGAATATCTGACTGCATATATGAAAGGCGATTCGGTCGGAGCAGAAGAGAAGGCTGCCGTGATCGAGAAACTGGAGTATTTTACGGGACTGAAAAAGTCTTATTTGGATTACAACTGGATGGATATCAATACAAGAGAGTATATGAAACTTCTGTTGGAAGATAAACATCAAATCGTTGGATTCTATGACAGCCGTTATGTATGGCGCGATCTTCCAGGTATTCCGGATGCCAATGTGATCGCCGACGATGCAGCCATGGGACAGTACACACCGGCATATCAGGCAGGTTTTGCACTGCTTCGCGATGAGATGAACATTACAGTTGAACGTCGCAGCAAAGGTCTTGCTCATGGTGTAAATATTCAGTGGGACAGAAAGTTTAAGAGAAATCCTGGTCAGGCTCTGGCGGGTGCCATGAGAAGAAATCCGAAATTACAGGTATTTTTTGCTTCTGGTTTATTTGATCTTTGTACCACAGCCGGAAATGCAAGATATCTGGCAACACATTCCCAGTTGGATCCAGAGCGAGTTATGATCGGTGAATATCCGTCCGGTCATATGGCATACCTGGGAAATGACAGTGCCAAGAAGCTTGGCGATGATTTAAGGGTATTTGTGGAGAAATCCATTGCGAAATAATAATCAACACATGAACAGTATGAAAGGAGTAGTAGCAATGCTGAATTTTGGTTGTGATTATTTAGAGGGTGCGCACGAGAAAATTTTGGCGCGTTTTATTGAGACAAATATGGAGAAGGAGCCGGGATATGGAGCGGATAGATTTACAGTTTCCGCGAAAAAGAAAATTCTGGAAGCTTGTGAGTGTCCGAACGGTGAGGTGTTCCTGTTGGTGGGCGGAACCCAGACTAACTCTACTGTGATCGATGCGTATCTGAACAATTATCAGGGCGTGATCGCTGCACCGACCGGTCATATCGCATGTCACGAATCCGGCGCGATCGAGTCCTGTGGTCATAAGGTATTAACAATCCCGCAGCATCTTGGTAAGATCGATGCAGGCGAATTAAAAGAATTCCTTGTAAATTTCTATGCGGATGAAACATATGAGCACCAGGTGATTCCAGGAATGGTTTATATTTCTCATCCGACTGAGTACGGTACTCTGTATACAAAGGATGAATTCCAGGCAATTTATGATGTTTGCAAAGAATACGAAATGCCGTTATTTGTAGACGGCGCACGTCTTGGATACGGTCTTGCAGCTGATGATACAGATGTAACACTTCCGGATCTGGCGAAACTCTGTGATGTATTCTATATCGGTGGAACAAAAGTAGGTGCTCTCTGTGGTGAGGCAGTTGTATTTACAAAGAAAGCTCCGAAATTCTTTTTTACAACCGTAAAACAGCATGGTGCACTTCTTGCAAAGGGGCGTCTTGTTGGTATCCAGTTTGATACATTATTTACAGATGATCTTTATATGGAGATCAGTAAACATGCAATCCGTCTTGCAAATGTATTAAAAGCAGGTGTTCTTGAAAAAGGATACAAACTTTTGCTCGATTCTCCAACAAACCAGCAGTTTGTCATTGTGGATAATACGAAATACGCAGAATTGAAAAAGCAGGTTGCATTCAGCACATGGGAGAAGGTAGACGCAGATCACACTGCGATCCGTTTTGCCACAAGTTGGGCGACAAAAGAAGAGGATATTCAGGCGCTTCTCGAACTGTTATAAAGAATTCTGAATTTTTTAGAAAATTTACATAAAATGAATTGACAGTTGGAAGAATAAAATTTAAAATAAAACTGATCAAACGAAATCTTTATGGAGGTATGATTATGGAATTAAAGGGAAGCAAGACAGAACAGAACTTATGGGCAGCATTCGCAGGTGAATCTCAGGCGGGAAATAAATA
>JAZOVL010000132.1:0-4196 GCA_045658685.1 Pilosibacter sp. | reverse complement strand
TGCCTTACAATCCTTGTACTTGAAGTCAACTTCCTTACCACCGATGATACAGTTCTGTTCTGCAAGGTCAGCCGGAACCGTCCAGTCAAGGGTAATGTTCGAGAACGGAGCCTGCGTACCCCAACGGCTCGGTGTGTTTACACCATAGATAAATGCCTCAATGCATTTCTTTACTGCCGGATAATCCAGATTGTCCACTTTAACAAACGGAGCTAAATATGTATCAAAAGAGGAGAATGCCTGTGCGCCCGCCCATTCATTCTGCATAATACCCAGGAAGTTTACCATCTGGTGGCAAAGAACGGAAAGATGCTTCGCCGGGGAGGATGTGATCTTACCCGGAATTCCGCCAAGACCGTCCTGGATCAGCTGCTTTAAGGACCAGCCTGCACAGTAACCTGTTAACATGGACAGGTCATGGATGTGGATATCGCCTCTTCTATGAGCCTCTGCGATCTCTGTATCGTAGATCTCAGACAGCCAGTAGTTTGCAGTAATCGCACCGGAGTTGCTCAAGATCAGACCACCTACAGAATAAGTTACGGTGGAGTTCTCTTTTACACGCCAGTCCTCAATCTTTACATAGCCGTTTACAACGTCTTTGTAGTCGAGGATCGTATTTTTCATATTGCGGATTCTCTCTCGCTGTTTTCTATATAAAATGTATGCTTTTGCAACATCTGTATAGCCGGTCTCCTCCAAAACATGCTCTGCACTGTCCTGAATCTGCTCTACGGAAATCTTTCCGTCTTTCATCTTGCCCTGAAAATCCGCTGTAACACGCAGGGAAAGAAGCTGAAGAATCTCTTCTGTGTAATCTTTATTGGTAGCTTTAAAAGCTTTCTTGATCGCTTCTGTGATCTTACTTAAATTAAATTCAGCGATCTCACCATCACGCTTTATAACCTGAATCATTCCCATACCCCTCTTTCTAAAATTGTAACACTCAAATCTATTCGATCGGACCTCATACCCAGTCTGCCACTACCTGTAAATCGCATTCGCAGTATCTCTTCCAAACCGCTACGCGTACCCCCCACAGCGTGGTAAAACCTATTATAGCAAAGGGGGTAAAAAAACACAATATCTAGTTTTACCTTTTTTCGCAAACTAGATATTGTGTTTTTGAATTTAATTTTTGTATTATATCTAACGATACAACTCTTCAAATAATTCCGCCGGAACATAGGCTTTCACGTGAATGCCTTCCTCCGTATATTCCTCAGAAAGAAGCTGCCCTTTTGCTCTGATCTTCTGAATCTTACCTGCTTCCGCATAGGAGAAAATCTTCTCCAGATAGATTCTGCGGCTGCGTAAAATATGCTCGATCGTTCCAAGGAGCTCATCCAGACCATCTCCCGTCTTCGCAGAGATCTTTACACGGTAATCTGCCTTCGGATCGCGGCAAGTCACATCCGCATCCATTCGGTCAATTTTGTTAAAGACCGTTACAATATCCTTACCCTGAACCTCCAGCTGTCGCAACGTCTCATATACCACGTGCATCTGCATATCCATCTGAGGATTCGAACAGTCAACCACATGGAGGATCACATCGCTGTACTTCGCCTCCTCCAGCGTACTCTTGAAGGCATCGATCAGATGATGCGGAAGTTTACGGATGAAACCAACCGTATCTGTAAGGAGCACCTTTTCGCCGCCCGGAAGGCTCAGCGCACGGGTTGTCGGGTCCAGTGTAGCAAACAGCTTGTCCTCCGCCAGAATACCTGCCTGTGTCAGTTTATTTAATAATGTAGATTTACCTGCATTGGTATAACCAACGATCGCAAGAGTCAGTGTACCGCTGCCCTCTCGCTGCTTTCTCTGCACCTCACGATGGCGCTTTACATCCTCCAGCTCCTCCTTCAGAACGCTGATACGGTCGTGGATCAAACGACGGTCGATCTCGAGCTTTTTCTCACCCGGACCTCTGGTGCCGATACCACCGCCCAGACGGGACAGAGAATTGCGAAGACCTACAAGACGTGCTGCACGATATCTTAACTGTGCAAGCTCGACCTGGATCTTACCTTCTCTGGTGCGTGCTCTGGACGCAAAAATGTCCAGAATGACCATGGTACGATCCATAACTTTCATCTGCAGCGCATCTTCCAGATTGCGAAGCTGCGCCGGAGACAGCTCATCGTCACACACAACACCGGTTGCCTCACGCTCCCACGCCATCTCACGAATTTCTTCAATCTTACCTTTACCCACATAAGTACCCGGATGGATATTTTCACGGTTCTGAATCACTGTTCCCACCGTCACAGCACCGGCTGTGGACACCAACTCAGAAAGCTCCTGCACGGAATGAACCGTATCATCGTTGTCATCTGTGCTTACCGCCACCAGAATAACTCGTTCTTCCTGCTCTTTTAACTCAATCATTTCTGCCATAAAACCAATTATTTCCTTTATCTTACTTATTTATAATGATGTTCAGGTCAAATTCTTCATCAACGAGTCTCAAGAAACGCAATTTCGTGCGCCACCCGATCATCACTGCCGTACTCTGTCTCATATGCCCGGAACAATTCCAGTGCCTTGGCAAAATCTGCCAGATACTCATAACAAACGGCCTCATTGAACTTCAGTTCCTGCAATGCAAGATCATCTGTCAAGATCATTCCCTTCGCTGCAATCTTGAGCGCTTCTTCATAATCTCCGTTGTTCATAGCCATGACCATCAGACGATTATAAATCTCTGTACTGCCATAGCCACCATCTATCAGCCCCTGATAAACCGCCTCCGCTTCTTCCACCATTCCGTTGGCTTCATATCCTTCAGCCAGCGCCATGGTCGCCTCAAAAAATCCTGCTGCCTCCAGCTTTTTATCCAGTTCCTTACCACTCAACAGCAAAGAAAGCGCCTCTTCCATTTGTCCATCCTTTGCCATAGCGATCGAAGCAAAATAATAATACTCCGGGAGCGCTTTGTCAACCTCAATCAGGGTCCTGTATGTATGTACCGCGGCTGCATAGTCCTTCAATAAGAACTCTGCCTCCGCACGATATTTCAATATATCAAGTTCAAACTCGGTTACCTTTTTTGCTTCTTCTACCAGACCGTTAAATACTGCTACAGCTTCCTCATAATCGCCCTGTTCCATCTTGGCGATCGCTGACTCACGCGCTGCAAGCATCTCCTCCGTTACGCCCCCACAGGCAGTCAGAAGTGTCGCAGATAGAAGGATAGTCACCAGAATCACAGCCGGATTCCGTCTCTTATCTGGCATTATTCTCACTTTTTTTCTAAAACATCTCATTATATTCTCTTTTCTTTCGGGAATCAAGGTCATTCCTTCTCCTCCGGTCACTCCCTCGCTTCCGTCAATTAAAATCAAGCATTTTTACCGGGTCTCTCAAACTTCGCACCGATGACCATAATCACTGCAAACACGATCGCATACCACAGACAGCCGATTCGATGGCTGATTATCGATGCCAGAATCATAAACGCGCTGCCACAAATCGCAAATGCAGGAAAAATAAACCGACGCAGTACATTTTCATCCTTCTCCTTGTACATCCACTGAACAAAGATCGGAATATACATCAGATAAACCGAAATAATCGGAAGCTCCGTCGGGTCAAATATGAACGGACCGCTCCATGTTCCCGCCAGGTTAGACAGGTAAAAATAAAGAAACCACGCTGATGTTACGAGCAGAGCAAATACTGCAGAGTTGCCCGGCATATTGGTTCTCTTGTCAACCTGACCAAACATTTCCGGGTCAGGACCCTCGCCACGATTTGCAATGGAATACATGCAACGGCTGCATCCCATCATCAGACCATTGGCTGTACCAAGACAGGAAATCGCAATAAACAGATTCAAAACATTTCCCAGCACACTGCCGAAAATGTTGGTGAACGCGATTGTCGCACCTTTATCGATCAATTCCTGGTTTGTAGCACCGCCTGCCACACCAATATAGTAGAAGATATACACTGCAATGATAATAAAACCACCGATTACCAATGCTCTCGGAAGATTCTTTTTAGAATCTTTAATCTCAGAGTTGATAGAAGTCGCGATAATCCATCCGTCATAAGCGAAAGCCGTCGCGACGATTGCACCGAAAATCTCGTCTCCACCGACAGCGGTCGCACCGCTGGTCGCACTGCCGAAGCCTTCGGCAATATTGCCATTGACAAATCCGACAATCGTACCGACTACCGCCATTAAAATC
>JAZOVL010000131.1:0-5003 GCA_045658685.1 Pilosibacter sp. | reverse complement strand
ATAAAGTATATTGTCTACAATTACCGCTGCGACCAGAGTGGTTCCCATTCCGTCTAAATCCGGGTTATTGGCAGCTTCATCGAACAACATACTGTTTACTTCTTCAATTGCAACACGAAGGAACAGTACCGGATCTTTGATTTTGGAATACTCCGCCATCTGTACCAGTTCTTTCACTGCATAACGGGATGCAAAATCTCCGGCTTTGTGACCACCCATACCGTCTGCCACAATAAAAAGATTCGGAAGAACACCAACTGGCTCAGAAGATGCAAAAACACTGTCCTGGTTGATTTTTCTTGCGCGTCCTACATCCGTACGTGCATATGAAATCATGCTTCTCCTTCCTCCTTCTTTAAATAGCTCTTTCGTAACTGTCCGCAGGCACCACCAATATCGCGTCCCATCTCTCTGCGGACAGTCACATTGATGCCTTTTCTTTCCAGATACCCTTTAAACTGCTCAATAGCTTCACGATTGGACTGCTTGTAATCACGCTCTTTGATCGGATTGACCGGAATCAGATTTACGTGACCGTGCATGTCTTTAATCAGATCTGCCAGTTTCTTGGCTTCATCCAGATTGTCATTAACACCCTGAACAAGGCTGTATTCAAATGTCAATCGTCTGCCTGTTTTTTCAAAATATTCCCTGCATGCCGGAAGAATCTCTGACAGAGAATATCTGTAGGCGATCGGCATTAATGTCTTTCTTACTTCATCGTTTGGCGCGTGGAGAGAAAGCGCAAGTGTGACAGCTAGTCCCTCTTCCGCAAACTTTTTAATACCAGGAACAATACCACAAGTGGAAACGGTAATATTTCTCTGACTGATATTAAGACCATTCTCATCGCTGATCAGATGAAGGAATTTCACCACATTCTCATAGTTATCCAACGGTTCTCCGCTTCCCATGATCACAATGTTGGAAACCCGCTCGCCTGTGGAATGCTGAATGCGGTAAATCTGATCCAACATCTCTCCGGCTGTCAGGTTTCTTGTGAGACCATCCAACGTAGACGCACAAAATCTACAGCCCATGCGACAGCCGACCTGAGAGGAAATACATACGGAATTTCCATGCTTATAACGCATCAGAACACTTTCGATAATATTTCCGTCATTCAGACCGAACAGATATTTTCTTGTTCCGTCAATTTCTGATTCATACATCTGTACAATCTGGTGAGATGTATAATCAGTATGTTCTTTTAATGTCTCTCGGAAGCCTTTTGAAAGATTTGTCATATCGTCGTAAGAAGCTGCCAGCTTCTGGTGCATCCACTGATAAAGCTGTTTTGCACGGAACGGCTTTTCTCCCAATTCCTTGACAAATTCTGTAAGCTCCAATAGATTCATTGATTTAATATCTTTTTTATCCATATATTTATTCCTATGCTTCTCGCTCAAACGCTGCGATAAAGAAACCGTCACACGGGTGAATACCCGGAAGTAACTGAATCTGGTTTTCTACACAGTATTTTTTTAACACTTCCGGAAGTACGGAAGCAATTTCTTTCTTTTTAAATGGAAGATGTTCTAAGATCCAGGCAGCATTTTCTTCGTTCTCTTTCTTATTGATCGTACATGTACTGTAGATCAGCTTACCACCCGGTTTCACGTATCTGGACACAACAGAAAGAATCTCTCTCTGAAGTTTTGCAAGCTCGTCCAATTCCTCTTCCTTCAGCCGCATTTTGATATCCGGCTTTTTACCAATGATCCCGAGACCGGAACACGGGAGATCCGCCAATACGATATCAGCTTTTCCTTCCATCTCTGGATCAAATTCCGTAGCATCCCAAATTCTGGTCTGCATATTTGTAAATCCACACCTTGCAATATTCTCTTCCACCAGCATAATCTTATATTCTGTCAGATCCCTGGACTCCACAAGACCGGTTCCATCCATCAAATCTGCCACATGCATGGACTTTCCGCCCGGAGCACTGCAGACATCGAGAACAAAATCCCCCTTTTTCGGAGCTGCAAGGAGTCCAACCAGAGAGGAACTTGTATCCTGAACGGTGAACAGACCTTCTGCAAATGCTTCAACTGTCTCTAAATAATCATATCCATGAATTGCAAGTATCGTTTCAGACAGGACGGATTTCTCAGCATGAATCCCCTGTGCTTTCAGGCTGTTCATGATTGCTTCCACAGATGCACGGCTAGTGTTGCAGCGTACTGTCAACGGACGGTCTTCCAGAAAGGAAGATGCAATTTTCTCAGCACACTCAGTACCGTAGTCCTGTTCCCACATGGCAAACATCCACTGCGGAATGGAAAACCGTTCCGCAGGAGATGTAAATGTCAGTTGTTCTTTTTCTCTTGAGATATTTCTGAGAACTCCGTTTACAAAACCGGTCAGCCCCTGAAATTTTCTCTTCTTCGCCAGTTTTACCGCTTCATTGCAGACAGCAGAATCCGGCACTCGCTCCATATAAAGGATCTGATAAACCGACATCCGAAGGAGCGTACGGATCACCGGTTTCATTTTATTTACTTTTACTTTAGAATATCGATTGATCACAGAATCAATCTGAATCAGATATTCCAGAGTACCTTCTGTGATTCTTGTTATAAAAGCCCTGTCCTGCTTCTCCAGATATTGATATTTTTCCAATGCCTGTTTCAGAACCAGATGGCTTAAATTTCCTTTTTCCAGAATTTCCATCAGGATATCCAGGACAATTTCACGGCTGTTTGTATCAATCATCACGTCTTCTTCCTCCATAAAGGATCACTAATCTTAATAACTGCAGCATAGAAGAGGCGGCTGCCGCCACATAGGTCAGTGCAGCTGCATTTAACACTCTTCTCGTACCTTTCACTTCATCACCGGATAAAATCCCCTGAGAATCCAGAAGCTTTACGGCCCTGTTTGAAGCATTAAATTCGACCGGAAGTGTCACAAGCTGAAATAAAACAGCCAGCGAAAACATCAGGATACCGATCTGACAAAGTGGAGAACCAAGTCCTCCGATCATAAGACCAAATAAAATCAATGGCCAGGAAATCTTTGAACCGATGTTTGCAACCGGAACCAGTGCACTTCGGAATCGAAGCGGTGCATATCCGTCGTTGTGCTGCATTGCGTGGCCACATTCGTGTGCAGCAACGCCAAGAGCCGCAACGGAACTTGAGCGATATACTGCTTCTGACAAATTAACCACTTTTGTCCTTGGATCATAATGATCCGTCAGATTTCCAGCAACCTGACGCACTGTCACATCATAGATTCCCTGTGAATGCAGCAATCGCATCGCTGCATCGGCACCAGTCATTCCAGAATAACTTCTCACTCTCGAATACTTGTTGTATGTGGAAGTTACACGACTCTGCGCCCATAAAGAAATAACAACACCAATGAGGACTAAAATGATCGTAGGGTCAAAGCCGTAGCCATAACCATATCTCAAACCACCGTAGCCCATTCCATAACCGTACATAAGCAATTCTCCTTTCGGCCAACCCTTTTTTACGGCTTTTTCATACTATAAACCAAATACCGTCTGGTCTTCTACTGTAAATCCACGAAGGAACGCAGCAGTTTCCATACGTTTCTTTCCTTCTAACTGGAGCTCTGTAACAGAAAGGAAATCCTTACCACACTCCACCAGAAGTTTATCCTTTGTCACAGTCACACAACCTGGAGTTCCAGAACCCTCTCCTGTAACCACATCCGCAGACCAGATCTTCACAGTCTTCCCCTTAAGACTTGTATAAGCACTTGGCCACGGATTTAAACCGCGGATCAGACGTTCGATCTTCACTGCCTCCATAGACCAGTCGATCTCACCCATCGTTTTATTGAGCATCTTTGCATAAGATGTCGTCGAATCTCCCTGCGGAGTCCGTACGATTGTTCCATTCTCCATTTTCTCCAAAGTAGTTAAAATCAATTCGCCACCCAGAGCACTCAGTTTATCGAACAGACTTCCGCCTGTCTCTTTTTCGTCTAATACGATCTCTGCTTTTTCCAGCATATCGCCTGTATCAAGACCTTCATCCATAAGCATGGTTGTTACGCCGCTTATCTTTTCTCCGTCGATCACAGCCCATTGGATCGGAGCTGCACCACGATACTTTGGAAGCAGAGATGCATGCACATTGACACAACCATACTTTGGAATATCCAGAATTGCTTTCGGAAGGAGCTGACCGAACGCAACTACCACGATCACGTCCGGATTCATTTCCTTCAACAGCTCAACAAACTCAGGATCTCTCGCTTTTACAGGCTGGTAAACCGGAATATCATATTCCAATGCTTTTTCTTTAACCGGAGTTAACTGCACGGCTTTTCCGCGTCCCTTTGGTTTATCCGGCTGAGTCACAGCCGCAATTACCTCATGGCCTCCCTTAACGAGAGATTCCAGAGTAGAAACCGCAAAATCCGGTGTTCCCATAAAAACGATCTTCATATTATTCTTCGTCCTCTTCTACTTCTTTGTCTACCAGCTCACCCTCTACCTTTGTTACATAGAGAATGCCGTCCAAATGATCACACTCATGCTGGATGCATCTTGCAAGGAGACCTTCACCTTCAATGATGATCTCTTCCATATTCTCGTTAAATGCTTTAACTTTTGCATAGTTTGCTCTTGTAACCTGACCGCGTTTACCCGGAACACTCAGGCATCCTTCCATACCAGTCTGCTCGCCGGAAAGTTCAATGATCTCCGGGTTGATCATTAAGTACTGATTGCCATCACCAACATCCATGCACACAATACGCTTTAAAATACCAACCTGCGGAGCAGCAATACCAACACCGCCTGTTTCGTACATTGTCTCGAACATATCTTCAATGATCTGAAGTGTACGCTCATTTACCTCTTTTACCGGTTTGGAGATCTTTCCTAATACTTCATCACCGATGGTTCTTACTTCTCTGATTGCCATAATTCTTTTCCTCTCTTATAAATCGTATTGAATACTGATATTTTTCAAACAATCCATCGTATCTTCCAAATTCTGGACATACTTTTGGACTTTTAA
>JAZOVL010000130.1:0-5541 GCA_045658685.1 Pilosibacter sp. | reverse complement strand
ATAGAATGAACTTACGTATGTGTGAAGGAGAACGACTTTGAACGATAAAGAAAAACACTGGGCAGAATCTCAGGAAGATGATGAATATGAAAAAATCTGCTATGTCTGCCGCAGACCGGAGAGCAAAGCGGGCAAGATGATCACCATGCCTCCGGGAATTGATATTTGTTTTGATTGTATGCAGAATGCTTTCAATACCATTCAGAATACCGGAATGGATATGGGCATGATGTCCGGAGTTACGCCGGATATGCTCTGGAATATGGGAATGCCAGCCGGAATGTGGGGAATGGCTCCGAATCAGAAAAAGCAGAAAGAGGATGCAAAAACAGAAACGACAGATGCCGAAAAAACAGTCGCTGAGGAGAAATCTGAGACCATTCAGACAGAAACCATCGACGAAGACAATGTAGAAGTGATCGATGGGGACGATGATGATGACCAGGCACCTGGCCAGGGTGGAATTCCGCTTGGCAACATGGGCTGGGGCATTCCGATCGGACAGATCGATCTCAGTGCTCTGACCGGTAAAAAACGGGTAAAGAAGAAAAAGAACAAGAAAAAAGAATTATTTAAACTGAGCGAGATCCCGTCTCCGCACTCGATTAAAGAGCAGCTGGATGAATACGTGATTGGCCAGGAGCAGGCTAAAAAGGTTATTTCCGTAGCCGTTTACAACCATTACAAGCGCGTATTTGAGCGTACATCACCAGACGCCGCGAAATTCGATACCAGCGTGGAGATTGAGAAGTCCAATATCCTGATGATCGGACCGACCGGAAGCGGTAAGACATATCTGGTTAAGACGCTGGCGAAGCTTCTCAACGTACCGCTTGCGATCGCAGATGCGACTTCTCTGACTGAAGCCGGATATATCGGTGATGACATTGAGAGTGTAATTTCCAAGTTATTAGCCGCAGCCGATAACGATGTAGAAAAAGCTGAGATGGGTATCGTATTCATTGACGAGATCGATAAGATCGCGAAGAAGAAATCCACGAGCACCCGTGATGTCAGTGGTGAATCCGTACAGCAAGAGCTTCTTAAATTGCTGGAAGGTGCTTCCGTGGAAGTTCCGGTTGGAACCAGCCAGAAAAATGCGATGACTCCGATGGAAACCATCAATACCGACAACATTCTCTTTATCTGCGGAGGTGCGTTCCCGGATCTGGAAAATATCATCAAGGAACGTATGACGGAGAAGATCTCTCTGGGCTTCGGCTCTGAGTTAAAGGATAAATACGATAAAGATCCGAAACTGCTGAGTCATGTGACCAACCAGGATCTTCGTAATTTCGGTATGATTCCGGAGTTCTTAGGCCGTCTTCCAATCACAGTCACCTTACAGGGACTGACAAAAGAATTCCTGGTACGTATTTTGAAGGAACCGAAAAATGCGATCCTGATACAGTACCAGAAGTTATTACAGATGGACGAGGTAGATCTGAAGTTTGACGATGATGCCCTGGAGTGGATTGCAGAAGAAGCAATGAAGAAAGAGACCGGTGCCCGTGCGCTTCGTGCGATCATGGAGGACTTCATGCTGGATATCATGTATGAGATTCCGAGGGACCCGAATATCGGTTCCGTAACCATCACCAGAGCATATCTGGAAAAATGCGGCGGTCCGCGAATTGAGATGCGCGGAGCAATGCTGTTAGAAGATAAACACTGAGAAATAACGAACGGGAGCATATCGTTTTGATATGACTCCCGCTCTGTTTATTATATGATTCTCTTTACGGTCTCTTCGGTCTCATTCCTTCCAGACCCTGAGCACGCGTTTCTTCCTCTTCCTCCACCGGACGATTCTTCAATGTCACTTCAACTTCTCGCTCCACATATACACCGTTCTCCAGAGACTGGACAGTCAGTGTTACTGTAGTACCGGCTTTATAATAAGTAAGAAGACCGGTCAGATCTGCATTGTTTCTTACATTTTCACCATCAAACTTTGTGATGATGTCCTTCTCTCTTAAATCAGAAGCAGCTGCAGCAGAATCTTCCATGATCTTGTATACATATACACCCTGTGGCATTCCAAGCATCTGCGCAGTTGTGGAATCCACGTTTTGTACTTGAATGCCAAGGTAACCCTGGTCTTCTTCCGCCACTTCTACTTTTGTTGTACGAAGTTTCAAATCCTCAATGATATCCACTGCATAGGAAATCGGAATGGCATAACCAACACCCTCAACGGTTTCGTCTGCGTATTTGGCCTCGTTGATACCGATCAGCTCGCCCTTCGCATTTAACAATGCTCCGCCGCTGTTACCCGGGTTGATGGCTGCATCCGTCTGGATCACAGTTCTTGTCACACCATCTACTGTAACCTCGCGGTCAAGGGCGCTGACATGACCAACCGTTACACTCTGTCCGTGACCAAGTGCGTTACCGATGGCGATTACGCCCTGACCCATTTTCAGAGAATCCGAATCACCGAGAGTCGCTGCTTTGATCTTCGCTCTTGTAAGTTCATCAATCTGGTCCAACGGAACCGCGATCACTGCAAGGTCAGAAGCAGAGTCCGTTCCCTTAATCGCTGCATCTACGGTACTTTCATCAATAAAGGTCACCGAAAGAGTATTGGAATCTTCAACGACATGATGGTTCGTTACAATCAAAAGCTCGGTTTCATTTTCACCAACGATAATGCCGGAACCGCTGCTCGGAACTTCGTATGTCTGTGTCTGACCAAACCAGCTGCTGCTCTGATATAAAGTTGTATTGTTGATCGCCACAACCGATGGCATCGCCTGCTCTACGATCGGAGATACATCCTCAATCACCACACCTGTACCAATCGGTGCATATGTTTCCTGCGGAGCCGGTAATGCCTGCGCATTATTCAGCGGAGCCTGCGTTTCAGGCTGAATCTGCACCTGAGCCTGTGTCTCCAACGGGAGCGCTATATTCGCCAGACGATTCACGCCAAACATCGTCGCACCCGACACCATACCAAAAAATACCGCACTGAGTGTTAATAAGACTGCCTTTTTCAAGAAACCGCCCTTTTTCTTCGGTGCATTTCCGCCGGTTCCGTAACTTGGCTGGTAGTTATAATTGTAATTATACTTCTCATTCTCTTTATTTTCATCATACATCATAAACATTCTCCTTCCGTCTGCATGATCTTATCCTTTTTATGAACATAGTGTACCACTGAATTGTGATAAAATTGTGATAATTTTCTAATCTATTTGTGAAAGAAATCTCTATCAAAGAAGCCGCCTGCAGACACAGACGGCTCCATATGTTCATTGCCCAAGCCTTACAATCCCAACAGAGCCATAAGGCCAAAATACACCAGTACGATCACACCAAGAATGATGCGGTAATAACCAAAGAATTTGAAATCATGATTTTTTACATAATTCATCAGGAACCTGATGGAATACAGAGAAACCACAAATGCGATCACCATACCCGTAATCAGATAGAAAATTTCTGCAAAGCTGAATGCCAGGCCATAATGAATAATCTTCAGCAGGCTTGCACCGAACATGACCGGAATTCCGAGATAAAATGTAAACTCAGAAGACGCTGTTCTGGAACATCCCAGAAGCATAGCTCCCAAAATGGTTGCTCCTGATCTGGAAGTACCCGGAATCAGTGCGAGGAGCTGGAACAGACCAATGTAAAATGCATTGATATAATTGATCTGGGACACCTTCTTGATCGGAAAATCCACAAATTCATTATGTTTTTCCAGTACAATAAATAAAATACCATAAATGATCAGCATCGCAGCAACCACATACGGGTTGTAGAGATATTTATCCAGAATCTCATCCAGCAAGAGACCAATAACCGCCGCAGGAAAACATGCAATTATGATCTTAAACCATAAATGCCATGTGGCACGTTTCTGCTTATCCGTTTTTCTCGGGTCAAATGGATTCAAACGGTTAAAGTACATAACCACCACCGCCATGATTGCTCCAAGCTGGATCATGACGCGGAACACATTCATAAAGTCTTCTGATGCATTCAAATGTACAATATTTTCCACCAAAATCAAATGACCCGTGCTGCTGATCGGAAGCCATTCTGCAAAACCTTCCACCAGACCAAACACGACAATCTTTAAAAACTCAAGAAATCCACTCATGTCTGCTCTCCTATTCCATATTTTCAATCTGCCAGTCAATCGGATCCAGTCCGTTTGCCATCAGGAATTTATTGGCCTGGCTGAATGGTCTGCTTCCGAAAAAACCTCTGTACGCAGACAGCGGGCTCGGATGCGGTGCCTCCAGAATCAGATGTTTCGGATTATTTAACATCACTTTTTTCATCTGCGCCGGTCTTCCCCAAAGAATGAACACGATCGGCCGGTCCTGCTCATTTAACACACGGATCGCCGCATTTGTAAACTCTTCCCAGCCAATATTCTTGTGAGAGTTCGCTGCATGGGCACGCACAGTCAGTACCGTATTCAAAAGAAGTACGCCCTGATCCGCCCATTTCTTCAAATAACCATTGTTCGGGATATAACAGCCACAGTCTTCCCGAAGTTCCTGATAGATATTTACAAGTGACGGCGGAATCTTCACGTCCGGTTTGACCGAAAAGCAAAGTCCGTGCGCCTGCCCCGGTTCATGATACGGATCCTGACCAAAGATCACCACTTTTACATTCGCCAGTGGTGTGAATGCAAATGCATTAAAAATATCATCCGGAGCCGGATAAACTTCCTTTGTCTGGTACTCCGACATCACCGTCTCATATAGTTTTTTATAATAAGGTTTCTTAAACTCGCCGCTCAAGGGAGTCAGCCAGTCATTGCTGATCGCTGCCATAATCTTCCTCCAAATTGTATTCGGGAAGTTCCCATTTTAGAATTCCTACTCTCTATTCTAACATAGCGCAGAATCCGACACAACGGAAACTTCGTTTTCTTTCCACTGAACCAAAAACTCTACCGAATCTCCCTTGACTGCCGCCGCCCGTTCTTTAATCTCGTCTGCAATCTGATAAAATGTCTTATGTACGCGATACATGCAGGATTTTTGATTAATCATAACCGTCTTTTCAAACGGCCAGCGAATGACTGTCGGCTGCAAAAATCCCTCGCCCAGTTCCAGAATCACCAGCTTTCGGTTCAATGTTCTGGATAACCAGTTCATGTAACCATTCCACTGCTCCTCTGTCAATGCTTCATCAAGCGGAGCCACCGTCTTAAAATCAATAAATCCGAAGCGATCCAATTCTTCTTTTGAAAGAGTAGAAATCACAAAATAATCTTTTCCGTCCAACAGACCTTTCAACTTTCCCATTGCCTCCATGATCTGTACTTCACGCTCTTCCCCATTTCTTTTCCACTCTGCTCCAATCCCCAGCAACACACGCTCCGCATCCGCCAGTTTCACATTTAACTCTTCATAAATTTTCTCTATTTCCATGATTTTCTCCATTACTTCTTAATTGTAAATATCTGACCTGCTCTTATTTTTCCAAGCAGTCCACCCGGAATTATAACACAAATCACCTGAAAAAGCCAGAAAAACACCCCGGTGATAATCCTTCGATTCAGCACTGGGG
>JAZOVL010000129.1:0-7870 GCA_045658685.1 Pilosibacter sp. | reverse complement strand
GGCGCTGTTTTTTAGCGCCTTAGTACCATTACGCAATTCTTTGAGCGAAAGCGCGTTCTTTTGAAAATTTCGATTACTCGGGACTATTTTGTCACTAAGTATACTTAATTAAATATCCACTTACTGCAGTGCCCCGCGGCATGCAATCTCCACTTCTTTCAACACTTCCTCACCCCGAATCAAGTACAAGATATCATACAAATTGCACACTGGGCAGATGTGCACCGGAATAATCCGTACTTTATCGCCTACGCGAATCTGCTCGCGGAATTCTGCGTTGTAAATAATTGCGTGTTCGTCATACATGTGGTCAATGTAGACTCCCGGATAGTCCGGAAGCGTTCCTTTTCCAGCCGTAGCACAGATTCCGGCTGTACGACTCTGCATGGTCATTCCTTTGGCTCCCACATCTAAAATCACGCGTTCAGGAGTCGGACGACTGATGACTGTTGCAAGAACGGAGGCAGCGCATCGATCCAAAGTGCCGATGGCATTGCCCTGACTGGCATCCATCAATGCGTAGGTGCCCGGGCGCAGCTCTGTAATACCTGGAAGAATTGGAACCTGATTCATAAAGGTTGGTGTGGCACCGTAGCTGATGACTTCACAAGGAAATCCGTAGTCAGCAGCCAGTTTGGCAAAATGCAGGGTGCGTTTCTGAGCACCGATGGCGATTTTCGTGCAGGCTTCTATACTCTCAGCAGAATAACAGTTTCCGTCATGGGAGAAAAGACCCTTCAAATGTACATGTGGGCAGTGTTTGAATGTGTCCAGTAAAGTATAGAAGTCATCTTCTTCAATAATTCCGGAGCGGTTTTCACCGACTTCGATTTCAATCAGTACTTCAGCCGGGATTTCTGCATCTGCAAAAATTCGTTCCGCAGCCTCTACAAGTTCCGGACAATCAACACCAAAAGAAATGGTGATGGTCTCAGCCAATTTCCGGATTCGTTTCAGTTTCTGATCTCCGACTATTTCATTTGCAATAAAAATATCAGTCAGACCATGGGCTGCCATGATTTCTGCCTCTCCAGTCTTGGCAACTGCGATTCCGCAGGCACCTGTGTCTACCTGGAGTTTGGCCAGTTCCGGAGACTTGTGGGTTTTTGTATGTGGACGCAGGGCGACATGGTTTCGCTCTGCATAATCCTGCATAAATGTTAAATTGTTCATGAAAATTTCGTAATCAACAAGTAATGACGGAGTGTCGAGCTCATGAAATTTCATCTGTGTAAAGCCTCTCTTTCTGGAAATCTATCCTCTGAATATTATAACACAAGCAGGATAAAAAAGCGAAAAAGCATGTTTAAAAACTGCATAAATTCCAAGGAAAACAAGATTGAATCATAATGGAAGTCAGTATATCCGAAGCTTCATGCTACAATCATCGAAACTTAAAATGTCAAAGTTTGTCAATTCGGAGGGGCAGAAAGATGAAAATGAAGAACAGGTTATTTAGAAAACACAAGTTGGATGAGAATGGGTACTCATTGGTAGAATTGATGGTTGTAATCGCAATCATGGCAATCCTTTCAGCAGCAGGAAATGGAATTTACAAAGGTTACATTGATAAAGCGAAATCTGCAACGATGTTAAATACCGGTCATCAGATCAAGGAGGCATTGCTGATCTGCGAGGCGGAGTATTTGGCGAGCGGAGGAGACAGAAGTACTATGTATTGGAGTGATGACTTCCTGAAGGCACCGAACCATGAAGACAGTGTGCTGTATCCGTATGTGGGAGAAATTACGGGAGACTGTGTGGATTATACTCTGAAAATCGGAAAAGATGCAAATGGAAATCAACAGATCAAAGGATTTACCTACGAGACCAATGAATATGTGATCCAATGGAAACGCGGAGAAGAGATTACAGTGACAAAAATATCAGAGTAGGAAAGAGAAAATTATAGTGAATAATAATCATATATTTAAAAATTTCAGCCCGTTTTTTGGTAATTTCCTCTTGAAAATTGTCGGAAATAGCCTAATATTATATATATATTTTATGGATATTTTTTCAGGGGATGAAAAGTATCCATAGAATAAATTGTATTAATTGAAAAGGAGAAAAAATCATGGCAAATGAGAAAAACAAAATGTCTCTTGCTAAAAAGATGGCGATTTCACTGGTGTGTGGTCTTGCTGCCGGTATCGCTATGCTGATGTTAAGAGAAAATCTTACAGCTAATGGCGGAGAGGCAACATGGGCGATGATCAACAGCCTGTTCTTTGCTGATATTACAGCAGCAGGTAACGAGAGCGCGATTGGTATCTTCTATCTTGGAGGCCAGATGTTCGTTCGTGCTCTGCAGTTAGTAATCGTACCGATGGTATTTACATCCATCACACTTGCAATTGGTAAGATTACAGATACGAAAGCACTTGGAAGAATTTCCGCTAAGACAATCGGTGGTTTCCTTATTTGTTCTTTCTTCGCACTTGTGCTTGCCTGTGTAGTAGGTTATTTATCTTACAGCGCCGGTTTCTTTGCACTTGCTGAGACAGGACTTGAAGGTTCTGCTGGTTCTACTGGTTCCAACCCGTTAACAGTTGTACTGAACGCAGTTCCGTCCAATATTATGTCCACATTCTCCTCCAACTCTGCAGTACTTGCAATCGTGTTTATCGCAGTTGCTCTTGGTCTCTGCATGAACAATATGGGTGAGGAAAACTGTGCTACATTAAAGAAGCTTCTTACAGAAAACAATGACATCGTTGTTATTTTCTTAAACTACGTTGTAGTAAAATTTGGTCCGGTAGCAGTATTTATGCTTCTTACAAGAACATTTGCTTCCTATGGTATCAACCACTTAAAACCGGCTCTTGCTTACGTAGTACTTACAACAGCTCTTCTGTTAGTATTCTTATTTATTGCATACCCGATCTTTGTTGCAATTACAGCTAAGGTTAGCCCGATTAAGTTTGCTCAGAAGATCACAAAGGTAGCGATCTTCGGTTTCTCTACATCCTCTTCTGCGGCAACACTTCCGCTGAACTTAAAGACTACAACAGAGGATTTCGGTGTTGATGAGAAAATCGCATCCTTCGTTCTTCCGCTTGGTATGACAATAAACATGAACGGTACAGCGATCATGCAGGTAATTGCAGCTCTGTTCATCGCAGGCTGTGCAGGTTACGAGGTATCTTTCATTCAGTTAGTTGTTATCGCATTGTTAGCATTGATTGCTTCTGCTGGTACACCGGCTGCTCCGGGTGCTGGCGCGATCATCCTCTTTACAATTCTTTCCGGTCTCGGATATGTCAATGAGGGTGCTCTTATGGCATACAGCTTAATTCTTGCGATCAACCGTCCGATCGAGATGTTAGTAACAGCTCTGAACGTAGTTGGTGACTCCGCTACTGCGATCTTCGTTGCTAAATCCGAGGGTATGTTAGACGAGACAAAATACAACGCATAATTAAATTATGAACAGATAAGAGGCTGGGAACCTGAGAGATGAAAATCTCCGGTTCCCGGTTTTTTTGTACAATAGGAAACTTCGTTCCTATTGAGAGAGACACTTTTTTATTCTATGGATACACAAATGGAAAAAAGTATGATACAATGGCTGTGTTTTTGTGAAAAGCAGGGAATGAAAGCAGAGGCATAAGGAGAGGGATTGAGGAGAATTATGAAATTTTACTTTGCTCCGATGGAGGGCATTACAACATATATTTACAGAAATGCGCATCACAAACATTATGGCGGAATTGAGAAATACTATGCTCCGTTTGTGTCTCCGGGGCCGGATCAGGGTATTAGTATGAAAGAAGCGAAGGATGTGCTCCCGGGGAAGAATCAGGGAATTCCGATGATTCCGCAGATCATGACCAACCGTTCCGTGGATTTTATTAAGGCCTGTCAGGTGATGCAGGATCTGGGCTATAAAGAGCTGAATTTCAATCTGGGATGTCCGTCCGGTACGGTGGTTTCCAAGAAAAAAGGATCCGGATTTCTGGCATACCCGGCTGATCTGAATCGTTTTTTAGAGGATGTGTTCAATGATCCGATGATTGTTAATAAAGAAGTAGAGATTTCCATCAAGACAAGAACCGGAAAGACAAGCCAGGAGGAGTGGCCGCGTTTGATGGAAATATATAATCAGTATCCGTTGAAGGAGCTGATCATTCACCCGCGTGTAAGGGAGGATTTTTATAAGAATACACCGAGTTGGGAATCGTTTGCCTATGCAGCAGAGATCAGCAAAGTGCCGCTTGTTTTCAATGGCGATATTTTCCGAGTACCGGAGTATCTGGCATTTGTTGAAAAATTTCCACAGATTGATGCGGTTATGCTGGGGCGTGGAATCATTCGAAACCCAGAGCTGGCAGAGCGTATTTTGGCCGGTGATACGACAACGGATGCATTTGACAAAATGCGTTTCCGCGCGTTCCACGATGAGCTGATCGAGGAATACAAAGAATACATGTATGGTGAGAAACCGGTACTGTATAAGATGAAGGAATTGTGGTTCTACATGATGTCTATGTTTCCGGATTGCGGAAATCTGGAGAAGAAGGTTAAAAAGACGAATCGTTTGGATGAGTATCAGAGTTATATGGATGAGCTGTTTTCTTAGGAAGACGGCTCATTTAAATGTACGTTTTATGTATAGAGTACATGAAACGTGAAAATAGAAATAAGAAAGGGTAAAATGAGATGGAAAAGAAGAAAAAAGGCATTCAGATGCCTCACACTTACATCATTATTTTTGGTGTTATTTTACTTGCAGCGCTATTGACGGTATTTGTTCCCCTGGGAAAATATGATACCAAAGAAGTCACATATATTCAGAATGGCGTGGAAAAGTCCAGAGTGGTTCTGGATCCGGCCAGCTTTGAATATGTGTTAGATGAGAACGGGGAAAAGGTAACGAAGGTGGCTCCGTTGTTCGGTACCGAGGATTTTGGCGGTCAGGGTATCCTGAATTATGTATTCGAGGGTATGACGGTCGGTGATAAATGGGGAACGGCAGTTGGAATTATCGCATTTATCCTTGTAATCGGTGGTGCGTTTGGTATCGTGCTGAGGACAGGAGCGATTGAGAGCGGTATTGCGCGCGTCATTGCGATGACGAATGGAAATGATATCATCCTGATCCCAATCTTGATGGTGATGTTTTCACTTGGCGGTGCAGTATTTGGCATGGGAGAGGAAACGATCCCGTTCGTTATGATGCTGGTTCCGATGTTTATTGCCATGGGATATGACTCCATCGTTGCAATCATGAGCTGTTATGTGGCGACACAGATTGGTTTTGCCACTTCCTGGCAGAATCCGTTCAGCCTTGCTGTAGCGCAGGGTATCGCAGGCATTCCGGTTATGTCCGGTGCCTGGTTCCGTATTCCAATGTGGATTATCTTTACAACGGCAGCGATCCTCTTCACTGTGCGTTATGCGATGAAGGTAAAGAAGAATCCGACGATTTCCGTTGCGTATGAGAGCGACGAAGTGTATCGTCAGGAATTTGCGAAGAAGGGGGATGAGCTTCCGCCGTTCACACTGGGTCATAAGCTGGTGCTTCTCACAGTTGCAGCATGTATGGTTTGGACCATCTGGGGCGTGGTAAGTCAGGGATATTATATTCCGGAAATTGCTTCTCAGTTCTTCGTTATGGGTCTGGTATCCGGTATTATCGGTGTTATTTTCAAGCTGAACGGAATGAAAGTTAATGATATTCCGGTGTCCTTCGATAAGGGTGCTGCCGATCTTCTTGGAGCTGCCATGTGTGTTGGTATGGCGCAGGGTATTATCATTGTACTTGGTGGCACAGACCCGACACAGGGCACTGTGCTGAATACAATCCTGCATGGAATCAGTGAGGCAATGCAGGGACTTCCGACAGTGCTTTCTGCGTGGTTTATGTACATCTTCCAGTCCGTATTCAACTTCTTTGTTGTTTCCGGTTCCGGACAGGCTGCACTGACCATGCCGGTTATGGCGCCGCTGGCGGATCTCGTTGGTGTAGAGCGCCAGGTGGCTGTTGTGGCTTTCCAGCTTGGTGATGGATTTACGAACTTTATGGTTCCGACTTCCGGTGTACTTCTCGGTGCACTGGCAGCAGCAAAACTGGATTGGGGCCTTTGGGCAAAATTCCAGATTAAATTCCAGGCATTGTTGTTTGTGTTATCTTCCGTAACGGTGATCCTGGGTGTTCTGATTGGACTTTCTTAAAAGTATATGAGGCTGTACCGCTTTGATGGTGGTACAGCCTTTTTTCGGTCTAATGGAAAAATGAGAACATACAATGTAGGAAGAAATAGTTCGGGAGTGCCAGGTGGGACTGAGAAAACAAATGTTATTGTTATGTTTTGTTTTGATATTGGATTTTTTGCTGGCGGTCGGTTGTTTAATCGTTTTGAAGAAAAATGAGGGCAGAGAGATCACAGTCAGCACTGGAGAAACGGGATATGGGCAGAAAATGGCTGCTCTGACTTTTGATGACGGACCTAATAAAAAGTATACCGGACGATTGCTGGATGGCTTGCGGGAGCGTGGTGTGAAAGCTACCTTTTTTCTGATGGGAGAATGTCTGGAGGGGAATGAAGATCTGGTCCGGATGATGGTGGAAGACGGCCATTTGATCGGTGTGCATTGTATGCAGCATACGCAATTGACGAAGATCGCTGTACAGGATGCTGTGAGGGATCTGAGAGAGACCAAGGAGAGTCTGGAAGCGATCCTCAGAGATGGAAAGAGCGGTCAGAAAACAATCGAGCATATTCGTCCGCCATTTGGTTCCTGGAATGGAAAATTGGACGAGGCAGTGCGTTCAGAATTGGCTATGGAACCGGTTTTTTGGGATGTGGATTCGCTGGACTGGGAGCTTCAAAACACGGAAAAAGTTGTCCGAAAGGTGATTAGTCAGGTGGAGGACGGAGATATCATCCTCATGCACGATGAGTTTGAAACCTCAGTGGAAGCAGCCTTCCGAATCATTGACAACCTGATGGCAAAGGGGTATACTTTTGTTACGGTAAACGAACTGATGGTCGATTAGTGTGCCCCGGAGTGGAAGCACCAGGGGTGTTTGAGGTATACGTATGAATTTATTTGATTATATGAGAAGCAATACCATGGAGAAGGAATCTCCGCTGGCCTCCCGAATGCGTCCGGTCACTCTGGATGAAGTCGTTGGCCAGAAACATATTATTGGGAAGGATAAACTCCTGTACCGCGCGATCAAAGCGGATAAACTGGGTTCTGTGATCTTTTACGGGCCTCCGGGAACGGGAAAGACAACTCTTGCGAAAGTCATTGCCAATACCACCAGCGCGCGTTTCGAACAGATCAATGCGACCGTAGCCGGAAAGAAAGATATGGAAGAGATTGTCAAGAATGCGAAAGACTGCATTGGGATGTACGGGCAGAAGACGATTTTGTTTGTAGATGAGATTCACCGCTTTAATAAAAGCCAGCAGGATTATCTGCTTCCGTTTGTGGAGGATGGAACTGTAACTTTGATCGGTGCGACGACGGAGAATCCGTATTTTGAGGTAAACAATGCGCTGTTGTCCAGATCGAGAATTTTTGAATTGAAGCCGTTGGAGAAGCAGGATATTAAGGAGCTGGTTTTCCGTGCGGTTTACGATGAGAAAAAAGGTATGGGTGCATATGGTGCGGATATTACAGACGAGGCAGCAGAATTTCTTGCGGATGTGGCCAATGGTGATGCACGGGCGGCTCTGAATGCAGTGGAGCTTGGTGTACTGACAACAGAACCAGATGCGGATGGTAAGATCCATATTTCCATTGATGTGGCGGCGGAGTGTATCCAGAAGCGTGCAGTTCGCTATGACCGTGATGGAGACAATCACTACGATACGATTTCTGCATTTATTAAAAGTATGCGCGGTTCCGACCCGGA
>JAZOVL010000128.1:0-4293 GCA_045658685.1 Pilosibacter sp. | reverse complement strand
CCTCAAGCTATAAATTGAGCTTATTATAACTCTGTTCCAAATAATCGGTCAGTCTGCGTTTCAATTCCGCATGTTCTTCAAGTTCGAGATTTTCATCCTCAGCAAGCAACGCATCCACGTCTTCTGACACCTGTTTTAAAGTTACTGCGTCAGTATATATATCTGCAATCTTAAACTCCAGATCACCACTCTGTCGGAGCCCGAAAATATCTCCCGGTCCACGAAGACGAAGATCTTCGGAAGCAATAAAAAATCCGTCATTCGATTTATTAAGAACTTCTAATCTTGCATTTTTCCCTTTATCTCCAGACGCATTGACCATGATACAGTAAGACTGTTCTTTGCCTCGTCCCACACGTCCACGCAGCTGATGGAGCTGTGCCAGACCAAAACGCTCTGCATTCTCAATCATCATGACTGTTGCATTTGGTACATTTACACCTACCTCAACAACCGTCGTAGAAACGAGCACCTGAATATCTCCGCCTGCAAATGCTTCCATAATCGCATTCTTCTCTTTCGGCTTCATTTTACCATGTAGATATTCCACGCGGATTTCCGGGAGATTCTCCCTTAAAACTTTTGTGTAGTCCAGAACATTTTCCGCCTCGATCATCTCACTTTCCTCAACCATAGGACAAATGACATACGCCTGATGACCATTTAATACTTCTTTTTTTATAAAATTGTATGCATTCTTTCGATACCCGGTATCTACCACACAGTTTTTGATTGGAAGACGGTTCGCAGGTAATTCATCAATGACTGAAATATCCAGATCTCCGTAGATGATGATCGCCAGTGTTCGCGGAATCGGAGTCGCACTCATAACCAGAACATGCGGCTGGCTGCCTTTACTTCCAAGTGTCTCTCGCTGAGAAACGCCGAATCGATGCTGTTCATCTGTAATAACCAGGGCAAGTTTATCATATACAACCTTCTCCTGGATCAATGCATGAGTTCCGATCACAATATCCGCTTCATGAGAAGCGATTTTTTCATACGAAATCCTCTTCTCTTTCGCTGTCATAGAACCTGTTACAAGCACCACATTCTTTTTAATTCCATGCTTTTCAAACAGCTCTGTTACGGACTCAAAATGCTGTCTTGCGAGAACTTCTGTCGGAACCATCAACGCGCCCTGATATCCATTCTCAGCCGCTCTGAGAAGTGCCAGAACCGCAATGATCGTCTTACCGGATCCTACATCACCCTGAATCAGACGATTCATGACTGCACCACTTTCAAGGTCTGCGTATACTTCTTCCAATGCACGTTTTTGTGCTCTTGTCAGGGAATACGGAAGATCCTGTTCCAATTGTCTGCAAAGAGACTCTTCTTTCATAATGTAAGCCGTCTGAAGATCCTGTCTCTTTTCTTTCAATCTGCGAACGCCTAACAGGAACATAAAGAACTCATCGTATACCAGACGTTTTCTGGCAAATAACAAATCTGTCTCATCCTGCGGAAAATGAATATGCTCGATTGCAAAATTATATTCTGCCAGTTCATGTTTCTTACGCAAAGACGCCGGCAGATAATCACGTTCCATAACACGCACATCCAGAGCCTGTTCCATTGCTGAAACAATTGTTTTATTTCCCAGGCCTTTTGTCTGCCCGTAAACTGGCTGCATCTTGGACAGCAGTTCTTCATACGCCTCTGGCTTGTACATCTGTGGCTGTTCCATGGTCAGTCCAGTCTTCTTCTTCACGACTTTTCCACGGAAAATATAATGGCTGTCCGCTTTTAAGGTATTCTTCAGATATGGCATATGATACCAGATCAGCTTCAGCTTTCCGGTCATATCCCTGATCGCAGCAGATGTGATAGAAAGCCCACCAAAATATCTGCCTGTCGCACCCGTCTTTAAATATCCGTCAACTGCACCAATTTCCTCTTCCTTAAGCTCTCCGATCATGCAAGGTTCTGTATACGCATCGTATCCTTTCGGATAATAATGAAGCAAATCATCTACTGTTTTTACTCCAACCTTTTCAAATAACTTCGCTGTCTTTTCTCCTATTCCCTTTAATGTTTCGATTGACTGCTTGTTATTCATCTTAACCTCCGGATGCAACATTTGTTACATCTATACTAAAAGCTGCCAAAACCAGCCCGCACGGGGCCGCCCTCGGCAGCTTTTTAAATCTTATTCTACAGACAGAAGATAGTAATATACCGGCTGTCCGCCATTATTCAGTTCTACTTCACAGTCCGGATAAGCTTCCTCAATCTGCCCTAAGAGAGCCTCTGCATCTGCTTCTTCCACGTCTGCACCAAAGTAAACGCTGATCAGCTCAGATTCCTCATCAACCATGCGCTCGAGGGTCTTCAGAACTGCTGTCTCCACATCCTGTTCAACAGCAAGCATACCTGAATCGCCGATACCCATGATATCGCCTTCTCTGATTTCCATACCATCGATGTTCGTATTACGAACTGCATATGTGATCTGACCGGTGTGAACTCTGCCCATCTCTTCGATCATGTTCTCCAGGTTCTCTTCCGGACCTGCCTCCGGAGAGAAGCTGATCAGGGCTGCGATACCCTGCGGAATTGTCTTGGACGGAACCACAATGATCTGCTTGTCCTCAACCAAATATTTTGCCTGTTCTGCAGCAAGGATAATGTTTTTATTGTTTGGGAAAATGTAGATCACATCTGCATTCACCTTATCGATCGCATTGATCATATCCTCGGTACTCGGGTTCATAGTCTGACCGCCTTCAATCATGTAATCAGCACCGATTCCCTTGAAAATCTCACTTAAGCCTTCACCAACAGAAACTGCAATAAATCCATACTCTTTTCTCGGTTCCTCAGCCTTCGGAGCTTCCTGAACCGGAGCGGCAGCAGCTGTCATCTCCATACGCTCGTTGTGCTCTTCGCGCATGTTATCGATCTTCATTCTGGAAAGAGAACCGTAAGTTAATGCGCGCTCGATTGCAAGACCCGGGTTGTTTGTATGAACATGAACTTTAACAACGTCATCATCAGATACAACTACGATAGAATCACCGATGGACTCAAGGAACGCCTTGAATTTCAGTTCTTCCTCGTCATCATATGCATGCTCTACATTGATGATAAACTCTGTACAATAACCGAACTTGATATCTGCAGTATCGATATCATCACGTGCTGCTCCAACAGGAGCGGCCTTCTGTGCAGTCTGGGCGACAACCGCGTCAAACGGAATACCTTTACCGAGAACACCGTCTAAAGCACCTTTCATTACCTGCATTAAACCCTGTCCGCCGGAGTCAACAACACCCGCCTGTTTTAATACCGGAAGCATCTCCGGAGTCTGGCTTAAGACATAGTCACCATGCTCGATCACGTTCTCAAGAAACTCAACGATATCGTCTGTCTCGGTTGCAAGCTCTACAGCCTTGTCAGCCATGCCTCTCGCAACAGTAAGAATCGTACCTTCCTTCGGCTTCATGACAGCTTTGTAAGCAGTCTCTGTAGCTCTTGTAAAAGCATTGGCAAGAATTGTAACATTAATCTCACTAGCTTCTTTGATTTCTTTTGTGAAACCACGGAATAACTGGGATAAAATAACACCAGAGTTACCACGCGCACCACGGAGAGATCCTGAAGAAAGTGCTTTCGCAATTGTCTCCATCGTCGGATTCTCAATTGCAGCCACCTCTTTTGCAGCTGCCATAATTGTCATTGTCATATTAGTACCGGTGTCTCCATCCGGTACCGGGAAAACATTTAATTCATTAATCCATTCTTTTTTTGCCTCAAGCTCCTTAGCACCTGAAAGTAAAGCTACTTTCAGTAACTGGGCGTCTGCGGATTTCATTTCCATGGATTATTTCCTCCTTAATCTATCACTCTTACGCCTTCAACAAAAATATTGATCTTCTCAACCGTCATTCCGGTGAATTCCTCTACTTTATACTTCACGTTCTCGATCAGATTGTCTGCAACAGTTGAGATGCTGACGCCATAGGATACGATTACATGGAAGTCAATGCTGATCGCATTGTCATTAATTGTTACGTTAATGCCATGAGTCAGGCTCTCACGTTTTAAGAGCTTTACAAGACCATCTTTCATGCTGACAGCGGCCATACCTACAATACCAAAACACTCCACCGCAGTTGTTCCTGCATAGAGCGCAATAACATCTGTATCGATCTGAATCTGGCCCATCTTATTATTGATACATCCCTTCATTTTCCTGCCTCCGTTTCCGTTATATTCAAACGTCGTACCCTATGTTTTCCACGTTTAAACGATCATCAGGCCCGTTTTGGCGCAGAAATAGAGTTCGAA
>JAZOVL010000127.1:0-2926 GCA_045658685.1 Pilosibacter sp. | reverse complement strand
GAGAATTTCAAATCTTGTATTTGTAAAAAAGATGATATTTACAGAACAAAGACAGAGTATAAGTTTTTAACCTGCAGGGATAAATAAGGGGGACCCAATGGAGAGTTTTTTGAAAATGCTTTCAACACAGGCATTGATGCTGATCTACATGTGTGTGGGGTTCTATTGCAAGAAGAAAAATATTATTGACAAACCAACGGAAGTGAAGCTGACGGATTTTGTATTGCGGATCACGATGCCCTGTATGGTATTCAATTCCTTCAATATGAAACTGACTTTGGATTTTATCAAAGAAGCTTCTTTCTGTCTGGCATTGTCATTTGCAATCTGCGGAACCGGATGGTTGGCAGGTAAATTTATATATAATCGTTATTCAAATGAGAAAAAAAGCATTTTGCAGTATGCAACTCTGGTCAATAACTGTGGATTTCTGGGACTTCCAATCGTATCTTCGATTCTTGGAGAAGAAGGACTTGTTCTGGCTGCGATTTTCATTATTCCGAACCGTATTTTTATGTGGACAGCCGGAGTTTCGATTTTCAGCAAGGAATCTGAGAATAAGACAAAAGCATTGCTGAAGGTGTTGATGAATCCATGCATGATCGCAGTTTATCTGGGACTGATCCAGGCGGCGGTACAGGCTCCAATTCCGGAATTTGCGCAGAAAGCCCTGACAGGACTCGGAAACTGCACAACTCCGATTTCTATGCTGCTGATCGGAAGTATGTTGACTGCATTGACTCTGGATTCTTTTAAAGACTGGAGCATTATTTATTACGGATTTATCCGACTTGCAGTTCTTCCAATCCTTGCACTGGTGCTGATGAAAGCTTTTGGTGCGAATCGTGTGCTGGTGGCGTGTGGTGTGATCCTGACAGCGATGCCTGCAGGAAGTACGACAGCCCTTTTGGCGCAGAAATATGGTGCGGATGCAGTATATGGAACAAAGATTGTTCTTACCAGTGTACTGCTTTCCATGATTTCCATACCGATTATTACATTACTTGTATAAACTGAGAAAGGTTCCCCATAGCAGGAACCTTTTTCTGATATTTCCATATACACCAGTTATTTTTTCTTGTATTGAAGTGTCAAATCGGTTATAGTAATGATGTAAAGAACTGTGAAAAATGATATAGGAGAGTGTGATCATATGAGAGGAATAGAGACAAGAATTCAGGAAATCCGCCACAGAATTTTCCGTGAAGTGGCCCGCATGGCATATCATACAGAGTGGCCGATCGATAAGAGGATCGAAGAGCTGCCATATAAGATTGTTCCTGGAGAGGTGGGAAACTACAGACATGATGTATTCTTAGAGCGTGCGATCGTAGGCGAACGTCTCCGTCTGGCAATGGGTCTTCCTTGCAGAACTGCGGCAGAACATGCACCGCTTTCTGAAAATATTGAAGCTGCAGATAAACCGGAAACTTATTATACACCGCCGTTGATCAATGTGATCAAATTTGCATGTAATGCGTGTCCTGAGAAACGTGTGATCGTAACGGAGGGGTGTCAGCGTTGTCTTGCGCATCCGTGTGTAGAAGTATGTCCGACAAAAGCAGTTTCCATTGATCCAAATACTGGTCGTTCTATTATCGATCAGGAAAAATGCATCAAATGCGGTCAGTGTGTCAATGCATGTTCTTATAACGCAATTATCAAGCAGGAGCGTCCGTGTGCAGCAGCCTGTGGTGTCGATGCCATCAGTTCTGATGAAAATGGACGTGCTCATATTGATCCGGATAAATGTGTATCCTGCGGTCAGTGTCTGGTAAACTGCCCGTTTGGTGCGATTGCGGATAAATCTCAGATTTTCCAGGTGATCCGTGCAATCCAGTCCGGCGAGAGAGTGTATGCAGCAGTTGCACCGGCATTTGTTGGTCAGTTTGGACCGAAGGTAACCCCTGGCAAACTCCGCGCAGCGATGAAACAGCTTGGATTTGCAGATGTTTTTGAAGTGGCGATCGGTGCTGATCTTTGTACAGTTCAGGAAGCGGAAGACTTTATTAAAGAAGTTCCGGAAGAGATTCCGTTTATGGCAACTTCCTGCTGTCCGGCATGGGCTTCTATGGCGAAGAAATTATTCCCGGAACAGGCGAAATGTATTTCCATGGCGCTGACTCCGATGGTACTGACAGCAAGACTGATCAAGCACCAGCATCCGAATGCAAAAGTTGTATTTATCGGTCCGTGTGCAGCGAAAAAGCTGGAGGCGATGAGAAGAAGTGTTCGCAGTGAGGTTGATTTCGTTCTGACCTATGAAGAGATGGATGGAATCTTCGATGCGAAACATGTAGATATTGAAAATATCGCAGAAGATCCGTACGGCGTAAACGATGCATCCACAGATGGTCGTAACTTTGCGGTATCGGGTGGTGTAGCAACAGCGGTTGTAAATGTGATCAAAGATCGATATCCGGATCGTGAGATTAAAGTAGAGAAGGCAGAAGGCCTTCGTGAATGTAAGAAATTAATGACCCTTGCAAAGGCTGGAAAATACAACGGCTACTTATTGGAGGGTATGGCATGCCCAGGAGGATGTATTGGTGGCGCAGGTACTATGCAGGCGATCAAGAAGTCTCAGCTTGCAGTGAATCAGTATGCTTCTAAGGCCGGCCATCGGAAAGCAGATGAAACTGCTTATGTGGATGAGCTGAATAAACTTGTAGAATAAATAAAAATAGTAATTATTACTAAAAATGACTTGCAATATGGACATGTATGTGGTAATATATAGTTAGAAATAACTAACCAAAAGGAGGATCACATGATGACAAGTTCCGTATTCGCATTAGTAGTAATCGTTTCTGCATGGTATGTATTGAAATCCTCTACAAAAAGATTTCGTAAAGGCGGCGACTGCAGTTGTAATTGTGGTTGCAGAGGAGCAGTATAAATAGCTAAGCCATAGTGATTTTTATAG
>JAZOVL010000126.1:0-7459 GCA_045658685.1 Pilosibacter sp. | reverse complement strand
CTTCACGAGTTTTGCGCCCTTACAGAGGTCGCAGAGCCTTTATCGCGACTGGCGTAAGGGCGAATAAAACGATGTGAAGCAAAGGTAGTTAACCGTATTTTGAGATAGTACGGGATTTTCTACAGACCACGCTTTATTATTTTTACTAATCTAAATACCTATTACTGCGCCTTAATCTCTTTCCAAAGCGCACTGTACATATCATCTGCATCGGTTCCAAGATACTGATAAACCTCACAGTTTTCCAGAATCTCATCATCCGGGAAGACAGATTTGTTGTTCTGGATTTCTTCATCCAACATCTCAAATGCACCTGAGTTCGGAGTTGCATATGTGATGTATTCGAAGTTCCTCAATGCAATATCCGGTCTGCAGAGGAAATCAATCCATTTTTCTGCATTTTCCTTGTTCTCTGCATTGTACGGGATTACCCATGCATCGATCCATACGTTGGATCCCTCTTCCGGAACTACATATTTCAGTTCATAATCCAGTTCGAGAAGTTCCGCTTCCTCCTGCATATACAGAAGTTCGCCAGAGTAGATCACGCCGACAGCAGCTTCTCCATTTAACATCTTGTCACGAACCTGATCTACAACATAGGCCTGAACCAGCGGCTTCTGCTCCAGGAGCAGATTCTTTGCCTGTTCAAGTTCTGTTGGATCTGTAGAGTTGAGAGAGTGACCGTTCATCTTCAGAGCAACCATCAATGCGTCACGGACACTGTCCTGCATCAGGATCTCACCTTTTAAGGCCGGATCCCAGAGATCAGACCAGCTGGTCGGCGGCTCGATTCCCAGTTCTTCCAGACGCTGAACATTGTAAAGAATACCAACGGTACCCCACGTATACGGAACAGCATATTTGTTCTGTGGGTCAAAGCTCTGAGATTTCTGGATATATGTCTCGTTGATATACTGCAGATTTGGTATATTTGCCCAGTTCAGTTCCTGAAGCATATCATTTTCTGCCATTTTCTGGATCATATAATCCGATGGACAGACAACATCGTACATGACAGCGCCGGCTTCGATGATCGGATACATTTCCTCATTTGTCTCGAACATGTCATAAGTGACCTTGATACCGGTCTCCTCTTCAAACAGTTCAATCACTTCTTCGTCGATATACTCACCCCAGTTATAAACATAAAGTTCATCGGAGTTGCTGTTGCCGAGGTGCAAATACGTAGTGTAGCTGACAACGCTGATGATAATGAAAGAAGTTGCAACAAGGGCAGCCTTGTATAATCTCGGTCCCCATGTATTCGGTTTCTTGCCTGCTGCGATAGCAGCCGCAGCTTTTGCTTCCCTCTGGGATTTGCTTGGAGCAAAGTTTGTGATGAGAAGCAGTGCCAGCACTGTAACAAAGATTACAGTGGAAAGCGCGTACATGGATGGCTTGATACCACGGCGGACTTCACTGTAGATCAGAGTGGACAGGGTATTGATACCTGCTCCCTTTGTAAAGTGGGTGATAATAAAATCATCCAGAGACATGGTAAATGCCATCAGGAAACCAGAGAGTACTCCAGGCATAATATCCGGAAATACGACCTTGAAGAATGCTTCTACCGGTCCGGCACCCAGATCCATTGCTGCTTCATACGTATATTTACTTGTCTGTTTTAATTTTGGCAGCACACTGGTCATAACGTACGGAACGTTGAAGGTAATGTGTGCAAAGAGAATCGTTTTGAATCCCAGAGAAATACCGAAGGCTACAAACATCAGCATCAAAGAGATACCGGTAACGATATCGGAGTTTAACATCGGGATGTTGTTGATTCCCATAAAAATGGCTCTTGGAGCCTTTTTCATACTGCTGATACCGATGGCAGCCGCAGTGCCGAGGATCGTGGCAATAATCGCGGACAGGAAGGCGATCATCAGTGTGTTGTAAAGGGCTTCCATAATAACCGGGCTCTCAAACATTTCCTTATACCACTGGGTCGTAAAACCGCCCCACTGGGATCTGGACTTGGAGCTGTTAAAGGACAGGACCATCATCACAGCGATCGGTGCATAAAGGAAGATCAGCACCAGTACAAGATAAAAATCCTGAAAAAAACGTTTCAATTTATCGTATGTTCTTTTCATTTAGAATGCTGTCCCCTCCCCATCACTGTCATATTTGGCGATCAGGGTCATACTGATCAGGATAAAGATCATCAGTACGATGGAAAGGCCGGCGCCGAGATTCCAGTTGCTTCCTTTCGTAAACTCCTGCTCGATGACGTTACCGATCAGAAGGATCTTACCGCCGCCGAGGAGGTTGGAAATAACGAAAGTTGTAAGGGCCGGTACGAATACCATCGTGATGCCGCTGATAATACCCGGGACACTGAGCGGCAGCATAATCTTCGAGAAAACCTGAAAAGAATCTGCGCCCAGATCTCTGGCTGCATTGATCACGTTGTTGTCAATCTTTGCAAGTACATTGTAAATTGGCAGGATCATGAACGGCAGGTAGTTGTAAACCATACCTAAGATGATCGCAGCCGGAGTGTTGATAATATTTAACGTCGGCAGATGCAGAAAGGTCAGAATAGCGTTGATCACGCCGTTTTTTTCTAAAAGAGTCTGCCATGCCATGGTTCTCAGCAGGAAGTTCATCCACATCGGAAGGATAAAGATAAATACCACAAAACTTCCGGTACCGATATTGCGGGTGCGCAGGATCATTGCCAGCGGATACGCGATCAGAAGGCAGAGGATCGTGCTGACGATGGAATAGGCCAGAGAAAGCAGGAGAGCTTTCATATGGTCCTCAGCCATGATCGCCATGACGTTTGCAAACGTGAAAGCACCGCTTCGGTCTGTAAGACCATAGTAAAATACCATCAGCAGCGGGATTACGGTGAATCCCACCATCCATATAATATAAGGAAAAGATAAAATCTGTTTTGCGTTTTTATTCATTGACTCCCACGGCCTCCTCGTCCTCAGATGCCGGTTTGTTCATGATCTGGATATCGAAAGGATCCACATGAATACCGACTTTCTTGCCGACTGGGAACATATCCGTACTGTGGACGAGCCATTCAAAGCCGTCCGGGGTTGTGACTTCCATCTCATAATGCACACCCTTGAAGATCAGGTGTGTGACAATGCCTTCCAGAGTACCTTTTTCCGGCTCCACAAGGTCGATGTCCTCCGGACGAATCACTACGTCAACAGGCTGGTTCTTTCCGAACCCTTTATCCACGCAGGCAAACTTTGCACCGAAGATCTCAACCAGCTCATCGCGGATCATAATGCCCGGAACGATATTACTTTCACCGATGAAATCGGCTACGAAAGCATTTTCCGGCTCGTTATAGATCTGTTCCGGAGTACCCATCTGCTGGATATAACCTTTGTTCATAACAACAATGGTATCCGACATCGTGAGGGCTTCCTCCTGATCGTGGGTAACGTAAACAAAAGTAATTCCTAATTCATTTTTCAGACGGATCAGTTCGTACTGCATATCCTGTCTGAGCTTAAGATCCAGAGCGCCGAGCGGTTCATCCAGAAGCAGAAGCTTCGGCTCGTTTACAATGGCTCTGGCGATGGCGATACGCTGCTGCTGACCGCCGCTGAGCAGTTCTACACTGCGGTTCTCATATCCGTCAAGATTTACCAGTTTTAGTGCGTATTTGATTTTATCGTTAATATAATCTTTTGACTTTCCCTTAATCTTGAGGCCGAAAGCGATGTTTTCAGCGATCGTCATATGCGTAAACAGGGCATATTTCTGGAACACTGTATTGAGCTGCCGCTTATTAGGCGGCATGCGCGTTATGTCCTCTCCATTGAAAATGACTTTTCCCTGATCCGGCATGGTGAAACCGCCGATGATCCTGAGCGTCGTAGACTTTCCGCAGCCGCTCGGGCCCAGAAGAGTCACGAAAGAGTTTTCTTTTACGGAAAGGTTCAAGTCATCCAGAATAAGCTCTCCGTCAAAACTCTTAGAAATATTAACCAAATCAATCAATGGCTGACTCATGGCTTTGTCCTCCTTGTAGCAGAATTCCGTGTCGTTTTCGCCGTCTAATTGAAAAAAAGCGAAAAACCGACAAATACTATCTTATATTTAATCATGGTTTGCCTTCAATGTAAATAGATTTCCTGATATTTTGTTAGAAAATTTCAGTTAACAAACACTGGAATCTATGGTAAAATGAAAGCCAAAATTGGACATAAATTTTAATGGAGGAAAGTGGTCTATGACAGAAAAGTACGTGGCTTATGTAGGTTCCTATTCGTATACCGGAAAAGCGAAAGGCATTACGGTTTATGATGTGGACGTGGAAAAGGGACAGTTCATTTACCGTTGTGAGGTGGAAGTGGACAACTCCTCCTATCTGAAATCATCGAACAATGGGAAAATGCTGTATTCGATTGCTGACGAAGGCGTGGTGGCGTTCCGGATTCTCGAAAACGGAAGTTTGAGCCGTGTAAACAGTGTGAATATTAAAGGAATGCGTGGCTGCCATATTTCTGTCAGCCCGGATGACAAGTATCTTTTTATTTCCGGATATCATGATGGAAAGATTACGGTTGTAAAGATCAATGAGGATGGATCTGTTGGAAAAATTACCGACGGTGTATTCCATAAGGGTCTCGGCAGTGTGGCAGAGCGAAATTTCCGCCCTCATGTAAACTGCAGTCATCTGACTCCGGATGGAAAATTTTTAATGGTAGCGGATGTTGGCATTGATCAGATCAAGATTTACCGTTTTGATGCAAACGAGGGAAAGATCTCTCATGTGGATACGATCCGAAGCGAACGTGAATCTGGACCAAGACATTTTCTGTTCAGCAAAGATGGAAAGTTTTTCTACGTAGTGCACGAATTGAAAAATGTGATTGACGTGTATTCTTATCAGACCGGAGATAAAGTGCCGGTGGTGGAAAAAGTGCAGACGATCGCGACAACAGGAGACGATCCGGACCTTTTAACAGCAGCCTGCGCGATGCGTTTTGAGCCGAATGAGGATTATCTGTTCTGCAGCAATGCGGGTGACAATACGGTTTCCCTGTATGAGAGAGATACCGAAACAGGTTTTCTGGAGTTGAAATTCTGTCTGCCGATCAGCGGAAACTATCCAAAGGATATTGCGCTGTTCCCGGACGGCGCACATCTGGCTTCTCTCAATCATGTCAGCGGAAGTATTTCATTCTTCCATGTGGATTATGAGAAGAGCTTACTTGTGATGAGCGGACGTACTCTGCGGGTAAATGAGCCAAACTGTTGTGAGATTGTGAAACTGTAGGAGGCGAAGTATGGCAGCAGGATCAACCATTGGAACGATTTTTAAAATAACTACATGGGGCGAGTCCCACGGAAAAGCGATCGGTGTGACAGTCGATGGCTGTCCGGCAGGACTGGAGCTCTGTGAAGCGGATATTCAAAGGCTTTTGGACCGGAGAAAACCGGGGCAGAGTAAGTTTACAACGCAAAGAAGCGAAGGAGACGAGGTGGAGATTCTTTCCGGAGTGTTTGAGGGAAAGACCACAGGAACGCCGATTTCCATGATTGTTTGGAACAAGGATCAGCGATCCAGAGATTATTCTCTGATCGCCAATAGTTATCGTCCGGGACACGCGGATTACACCTTCGATGAGAAATTTGGCTTTCGCGATTACCGTGGAGGCGGTCGTTCCTCGGCCCGTGAGACCATCGGACGAGTGGCAGCCGGAGCGATCGCGGAGAAATTTTTGGAGAGCCTCGGTATTCATCTGACGGCTTACACAAAATCCATCGGACCGGTGGAGATTGACGCAGAGAAGATCGATTTGGCAGAAATTGTAAATAATAAACTCTGTATGCCGGATAAGGAAGCAGCCGAAAAAGCAGCGGTTTATCTGGAGGAGAAAATGGCGGAGTGTGATTCGGTCGGTGGTGTTGTGGAATGCATAATCTCCGGAGTTCCGACCGGACTCGGAGAACCGGTATTTGAAAAAATAGATGCGAACCTGGCAAAAGCGATGCTGTCCATTGGTGCCGTGAAAGGCATTGAGATCGGAGATGGCTTTGCAGCCGCCAGATCTTGTGGATCAGAGAACAATGATGTATTTCGGATGCAGGATGACGGAAAGGTGAAAAAGGTGACGAACCACTCCGGCGGTGTGCTGGGCGGTATTACGGATGGAAGTGATCTGGTATTCCGTGCGGCATTTAAACCGACACCGTCCATAGCCAAGGTGCAGAAGACTGTCAATCGTTTCGATGAAGAAATAGACCTTGTGATTCATGGAAGACATGATCCGGTGGTAGTGCCACGGGCAGTCGTGGTGGTAGAAGCGATGGCGGCGGTAACGCTCATGGATGCATTATTGGTGTCCATGACATCCAGAATGGATCTGATCCGGAACTTTTTCAGAGAAGCCAAAGGAATAGAGTAGCATTCGTCAGAAATTTAAGATATAATCAAAGTTAGAAGATTTCAAAATATTTTTCGGAGGGAACATCATGAAAATTGTAATTGGCAATGACCATGCAGCAGTAGAATTAAAGTTTATCATCAAAGAGCATTTAGAGGCAAAAGGTCATGAAGTGATCAACGTAGGAGCAAACACAACAGAGAGCGTAGACTATCCGGCGATCGGTGAGAAGACCGGCCGTATGATCGTTGCAGGAGAGGCTGACTGCGGCGTACTGATCTGCGGTACAGGCGTTGGTATCTCCATCGCAGCCAACAAAGTAAAAGGTGTGCGCGCATGCGTATGCAGCGAGCCGTACACAGCGAAGCTTTCCAAGATGCACAACAACTCCAACATCATTGCATTTGGTGCACGTGTAGTCGGCAGCGAGATGGCGAAGATGATCGTTGACACATGGTTAGAGACAGAGTACGAAGGCGGAAGACACCAGAGACGTGTGGATCTTCTGGATGCGATCGAAGGCTGATCAGGGAGAATAGAATGGCAGCAAAGATAAAAAAAGAAGTGAAGGCAACCGTTTCCACGGATGCAGATATTCTCTCTAAATATACATTAGCGATTCCGTCCATGGGAATCATCGTTCTGGCGACGATGGGAACGTATGCGTCCTCTCCGCTCGTGGCGGCGAACAGAAATGCTTTGATGATTTTTGTGGCAATGGCGATCCTTGGTGTGGTTTTCGCATTTGGAACTTACATCTGGAGACTGAAGGCCGATGCAAAGGGTATTTCCGAGCATCATCTTCTGAAAGGTGACAGAACCGTTTATTATGACAATATTAAACGTGTCGAGATTCACAAGATCGCAGGAACATTCCTCTATTATTCTCTGATCCTGAAAAATGACAAAACATTCGTCAGAGTGTATCCGGGCATGGCATACAGTGTGGAGATTCTGAGGGGTTTGAGAAAACTTGGTATCAAGATTGTTGGACTGTAAATAAAAAACAGGCGCTGATAAAACGAAGTTTCCGATTTATCAGCTCCGTTTTTATGTCTTATAAAGATGTGGTTACGAAGATATCATAG
>JAZOVL010000125.1:0-21149 GCA_045658685.1 Pilosibacter sp. | reverse complement strand
AACTTCGTGGCAACTCCGCATATCGGAGCCAATACGGATGATGCGCTGTATGCTGTGGGGATGGCCTGTGCAGAGCAGATTCTGGATGTGCTGGAGGGAAGAGAAGCGAAATATCCGGTATTGTAAATGGATATTTAATTGAGTCAACTTGGTAATAAAGAGTCCCAGGCTGGCAGGAATTTTCAAGCGGACACGCTTTCGCTCAGAGAATTTACGTAACGGTACTAAGGCGCTAAAGCGCCAAGTACCGACGTAATTCTATGGTCCTTCTTGAAAACACCTGTCATCCTGGGACTTTGTCATAGCCAAGTTGCCTTAATTAAATATCGGTAACTGCACACTTTCCCAATTTGACATCAATTCACATATGCAAACACATGAAATCGAGGGAATGTACCTGAATAAGGATTTCTATGCTTTATAGGTATATTTCGTCCGAATAGATGTATTTATATTGAGAAAATGTTTTGTGATGTTTCTACTCTTTGTTCGATTCCATATGCAATATTCTGCAAACATTTGCAAGGCTTCCGTATATTTTGTACGGACTAATTTCAGACGCGGAGACTTGTTTGAAGCCCGTTAGGGCTGAGTTTGTCGAGAGCGGCTGATAATAGATGGCCGTACAAAATTCGGAAACGCAGCAAGCTTGCAGAATATTGCACATGTGAATGAACAAAAAGAGGAAATGCTTTAAACACATTTCCTCAATTAAATACACATTTAATTAAGTCATAATTCCCTTTTCCCCCTCATATATTATAAGTAAGAATGAATGGAAAGGATGAGGACAACCATGTCAGAGGCATGTTATTTGATTTCGGATGCTGCGAGGAAGGTGGATGCACCGTCGCATGTGCTTCGGTATTGGGAGGAGGAACTGGAAATGGTGATTCCCCGGAATGAGATGGGGCACAGGTATTATACGGACGTACATATCCGGATTTTTCGTCAGGTGAAGGAATTAAAAGAAAAAGGATACCAGTTGAAGGCGATAAAAACTGCGCTTGCAAAATCGCTGGAGACAGGGGAAGAGGTGGTTAGTCCTATGGATGTCCTGGAGGAGGATGTTGTGGCTGCGTTGAAAGAATGTGTGGAAAAAGAACAGGATAAGGTGGAGCAGTTTCGAAGTCTGATGGTGCAGATGATCGGACAAGCTATTGAGGAGAACAATGAAAAGCTGAGTCAGGATATCAGCAAAATGGTAAACGACAAGGTTCTGAAGGAGCTGGATTATCTGATGCGTGTGGCAGATGAGCGGGATGAGGAACGGTTCCGTCAGTTGGATGAGACGATCCGCCTGTATCAACGGGAGAATAAAGGAAAGGCGGAGGCTGCGGCTGCAAAGATGAATTTCTTGCCATTGAAGTTTGGAAAAAAGCGGAAATATGGAAAAACCGGTATCAAGATATAAGTCTTGAAACCGGCTTTGAATATATAGATTATGAGAGTAGTTTTTCAAGTTTATGAAGAAAAAACTGTTGTATTTCCGGGATTTCACCAAGTCCCTTCCTTATGCAGTGCACTTGAAATCCCGCCTGCTCCAGCCTGGATTTCCAGGAGTTGCTATCATCACCGGATATATCCTTAAGGACATGGCGGCCGGCTGCGATCATAAATGGAGCCAGAGTGATTTTTGTAACCCGGCGCTCATGAGCGACTGAGATGATCTCATCAATGGAAGTTGCTGAGCGCATTGTTTTGAGGCGTATATTGGAAGTCACAGAGGATTGAAGGGTTTGGTCCAGTTGTTCGTATAAGAAATCTTCTCCGTCTGTGGTTCCATGTCCTATAAATAGAAGAAGTTCATCGGTTTGTGGGCATTGATAGGCGGTAGACTGAGTGATTGCCTTGACAATTGGCGCAAAGTCCTCTGTGTTTTCCAGTAACGGGGAGCCGATGCGGAGGGCCTGAAACTGACTTTCGAAGGCAGCAGTTTCCTGAATCAGCTTTTGGTATTCGCCTCCGTTTGTGACGAATGTTGGTTGAATATAAACTTTCAGGACACCGGCGGATTTCAGTTGTGTAAGGGCTTCCTGAACACTATAAATCTTCAGTCCTTCCGTTTCCAGGACTTTTGCCCGGAGTTGTTTGCTTGTCCAGGCACGTTCGTGAGCATAGTCAGAAAATTTGGAATGAATGGCATATTCAATTGCTTCCAGCGTCTTGGTACGGGTTTCTTGAACGGAAGTACCAAAACTGACAGTTAAGATTGCACGGGTAAAAGGATGATTCATGGTAGGAGTTTCCTTGTCAGTTTTGAAAAATGGCAACAAAAAAGCTGTCGTTAAAGAACGGCAGCCATTTTGTTGTATGTAGGTTTTAATTAAGCCTCTTCGATAGCGCCAACCGGGCAAGCACCTGCACATGTACCGCAGGATACGCAAGCGTCAGCATCGATAACATACTTGCCATCGCCTTCTGCGATAGCGCCAACCGGACATGCACCAGCACATGTACCGCAAGATACGCAAGAATCTGTAATAACAAATGCCATGATTAGTTCCTCCTTTAAATTTTGTATAATAATTCTAACTCAGACGGCTAAAATATTCAAGTGGTATTTTGCAGAAAAGGTGCAAACGAAAGAATGGAAAGAAAAAAGGACCTTGCCAACCAGAAAGAAAAGTATTATACTCAATCTATATGTGATTACGAAAGTAATTGGAACGATTGATAAGGAGGAATTTATCATGCAGGTAACAAAGGATATGTTAATGGGCGATCTGCTTCGCAAGGATATTAATGTTGCATACATTCTTATGGCTTCCGGTATGCACTGTGTAGGATGTCCGTCTTCTCAGATGGAGTCTCTTGAAGAGGCGGCAGCAGTACACGGAATCGATTGCGATAAGCTTGTAGCAGCAATCAACGAGTTCTTTGCAAATAAAGAGGCTTCTGCAAACGCTGAGGCTTAATTTTTAGCGATAATCAGATTGAAACAAAAAAACAGTCGTTAGCCCAATGTGGTTGACGACTGTTTTTTCTGTAAAGGATTAGAGATTTGCAAGCGCCTGGAGCGCATTTTTCTTTACAAAGAGTTCGTAATGCTCAGAATAATAGGCTTCGGTTGCCGGATCGTATTTCTGTCGTGCGGCATATTCAGAGAGAACATTGCAGGTTTTGCTGAATGCCAGCTCATCGCAATCGGCTTTTTTCAGGATCAGATAAAATTTTTCATTGAGCGGATTCTTATAAAGCTTACTTTCTCCGGTGAAAATGCTGCCGGTATGTCTGGCAGCGGCGCAGACCAGATCGAGGGTGTCGAACTGGTAGATACGCATATTCTGCGGAGCCGGTTTTGTGCCGCTTTCTGTCGAAGAAGCCTCAGATTTTTCCTGATCAACAGTCAGATCATTGATCATTGGGAGATGTTTCAATTCTTCCCAAACATCCGGACTGCCAAGGAGATTTAAGATCTCATCCGCACCCTCTAATAACTCATTAGCCAGATTCGGCATGGAGTTGGATTCCTCATGATCCTGGGTGAAGCGGGAGAAACGCGTATCCAGTTCATCTGGGTCGTCTACCTTGGTAATGATCAGCATAATGCTGTCATTTGGCATCGGGATCGCTTCCACCATGATCGGAGTATCTTCAGCTTCAAAGCCGACTTCATTATGTGCACGCTGCATCATCTCACGGAACAGGTTTCTTGCATTTTCACTTCCATATGTTAATTCGCTCAGCTTGATGTTTCGGACACTTAAGTCGAAGTTGGTCAAGGTGCAGCGGATGGTATTTTCACTGATTCGTTCTATTCTCATCAAATCACTTCCTGTCTATACAAAATAAGTCCATTTTTACGCCTATAATATACTATATCTTATTCTGTTTTTGCAATCCTATGACAGAAAGATTTATGAAAATGTAATATTTTGACATTTTTTAAATGTCAAATAGGTACTATGGTATATTACAATTAATATAAGAGATTGTATTGCGCTTGAAAGGAGGTGTGAGGATCACAGAGGAGCACGTTCTTTTTTCAACGCTATTGCCAAATTATTATATTTGTAAAAAATTGGGAGCAGGTCGGTCCGGTATCGTTTATCTGGCGTATCACAGAGATCTGGAAGAATATCGGGCGATAAAAGTTGTTCCCAGCACGATGACGGACTATGATACATTTCGAAAAGAAGCCTTATTTTTGAAGCATCTGCGTCATCCGGGCATTCCACTGGTTTATGATGTGGTGGATGGTTCATCCATTTCTGAAAATTACTTCATATTGGTTGAAGAATATCTTGAAGGCGAATCTATATTTGTTCTTGTAAAACGCAAGGGCAGATTATCGGTAAAAACGACAGTAGAACTGGGAATCCAGATCTGTCGTATCATTCAGTTCATGAATACAGCAGAAAATCCCATTTTGTATTTAGATCTGCAGCCGAAGAATCTTTTGGTGTGCGATAAAATGGTGAAATTGGTTGATTTTGACCACGCGCAGTACGCGTCGGAGGTTGAAGATTTTGGCGAGCGTTATGGAACCGTTGGCTTTGCTGCGCCGGAACAGTTCAAAGGGGAACCCCTGGACTGTCGGACAGACGTGTATGCAATTGGAGCTCTTTTATATTTTATGTGCCGGGGGCGACCTCCGGGAAGAATACCGGAATTTGGTGAAGATGCGAAATTCCGTGAACTGGACCGCATTATACGCGGATGTATGGCGGAACATAAGGATGATCGGTATGCCACAGCTCATGAGTTGGAGTTGGAGCTGGAGGATTTTCTGGATCATATTTCAAAAGAACAGGCAATAGAATCTCTTACAGTAATTTTTATGGGTGCAAAGGCTGGGATCGGAACGACTCATGCAGCGCTCGGTTTTACAAACTTCTTGACCCGAAACGGGTATCTGACGCTATATCAGGAATTATACGATACGGATACGGTCCGGACTCTTGCACGAACTCTAGGTGCGAAAACGGACGAGGCCGGAGTATATCATTTTGGATGTTTAAACATCTGTCCATATTATGGTAAATCTGTAAAATTACCATATCATTACTATCCAATTATCATTCGTGACCTGGGAGTCAGTTGGAAAGACGACCCCGAATTGCCGGAAGCAGATTTTTATGTGTTAGTCAGCGGAGGCAAATGGTGGGAGCTTGATCTTACGGTACAGGCAGTCAACAAACTGAAGGCTTGTGGTAAACAAATGGTTCTTTTGTGGAATCACACGTCAGGAGGCTATACTTTCAGGCTTCCGAGGGATTTGCGTGGGATTTCATGTCTAAATCTGCCCTTCTTTACAAATCCATTGAAGAGAAACAAAACTGTAGATGCATGTTTTACAAAATTATTAGCATTTCGGACAGGAGGCACTACAGGATGGAAAAGAAAAAGATTCAGAGAACTCTTTCAGAGAAGAAGCCCCAATTGATTGGGATTGGAGGAATCGGACACAGCGTTGGCTGCACCCATTTTGCAATCATGATGGCCAATTATCTGGCTGGATATCGGCGGAGAAATATCGTATTGCTGGAATGGAACCGGTCGGGAGACTTCGAACGTCTGGAAAAAGTCTGTACAGGCATTAATCGGGAAGAGAAACAGTTTCGTGTGTTGGATGTACAGTACTGGAAAAAGTCCGGAATTCAGGAGTTGACGGAAGTGTTAGGTAACTACGTTGACGAAATTCTGATTGATTTTGGTGCTGTGGATCAAGAACTACCGCCAGAGTTTCTTAGATGCGAAAAGCAATTTTTGGTTGGTTCGTTCAGTGAATGGCAGGAAATGTGTTTTCGGGAGTTCGTGCGCGAAAATGAAAACGGAAAGAAGAGCTGGAATTATCTTGCTGTATTTGGCAGTGAAGAAACCAGAAAAGAATTTCGAAGACGGCCAGGAATTTCTGTCGGACGAATCCCGTTTTCAGCAGATGCATTTTCTGTCACAAAAGACAGTTGTTCTTTTTTTCAACAGTTGATTGATATGTAAATCAGTCGGAGAGGAATCGTTTGGCAGACTGGAACAAAGGATTCATATGTCACAGTACCTTCTTGTGGCAGTCGGCCGGACAAGTGTGAAAAGAAGGAAGAAAATATGACGAATGAAATGTTAACCAATATGGACTTGTATTATGTAGATTGTGAGAAGGAAGAGCGGGAGCAGCGTGAATTGGAAATGGAAGCACGCAGAAGATTTGTCGAGGGTATGATGCGGTATCCGGAGATGGGAATTGCAGTGTACATTGATGACAAGATTCCGGAGGAACAGAGCGACTGGGATAAGCTGACGGTGATTCGCGAGGATAATCAGTTTTATATGGCGGATTTTATTGAGGATCAGGAACGGGGATGTTTAAAGGAGGTGCGTTGGAACAAAGTTTACCACGGAGAGCTTGCATCGGAGACAGATGCAAAGCGGAGACATGGACGCAGACGTAAATAGCAGCCAGGGAAGGGAAAATCGGATTGGGAGATATTGTTCTGCCTGGAAATATTTTCCGGAGTCGATTGTGGTGGGATTTACAAAAAATTTACAAACGGACAGGTCGGGATATGGTATAATAAAACGGTAAACTTGATTCAGATAAAACGGTCATAGTCGAAATAGGGACATGGTCCGATGATATGCAGAAAGTGTGTGAAAATATGAAGAGAGCAATACCGGTTATTATAGCCATCGGATTGATTTTTCTGATCGTGCTTGGTATGTTTGGGTATCAGGCAGTTCAGAAATATATGCCGACGAAAGAGGCGGCGGATTTATGTGAAGTTTATGAAGTTGAGGGTGACGATGTTGCCCTGTTTTATAACTATGGCCGCCAGGAGATTCAGGGTATTTATGAAAACGGACAGACATATCTTCCGCTTTCCTGGATCCACGGTCATATCAATAAGAGATTTTACTGGGACAGTACGGAAAATCTTCTTGTGTACACCCTTCCGGATCAGATCGTTTATGCGGATGCAGAAACGAAGGGATCCAATGGTGTTCCGCTTCTGTTAGTAAAGGATGAGGATATTTATTTGACATTGGGGCTGATCGCCAATTATTCGGATGTGGAGATTCAGGCATTTGATTCCGGTGAAGCGAAGCGTGTGTTCATCAATGACTGGGGCAATCGCGGAATGAGTGTTCTTGCCAAAAAGAGAGCCGTTCGTGTAAAAGGAGGAATCAAGAGTCCTGTGCTTACAAATCTGGAGAAAGAGACTCAGGTAAGGGTTCTTGAGACCATGGAAACCTGGTCGAAGATCATGACTCCGGATGGACATATCGGTTACGTGGAAAATAAGGTTCTGGGGGAGATTCAGAATGAGGCGTTTTTCAGCGGACGTGAACCGGTGGTCTATGAGAGTACTCATTTAGACGAAAAAATCGTTCTTGGATGGCATCAGGTGACCAATCTTGAGGCGAATAAATCAATAGAAAATGTTCTGGAGTCAGCAGAAAACATGAACGTGATTTCTCCGACCTGGTTTAAACTGGTTGATAACTCCGGAAGTTTCAAGTCTCTGGCGAGTCAGGAGTATGTGGACTTGGCTCATGAATATGGAGTTCAGGTATGGGCATTGTTGGATAACTTTAGTTCTGATGTACAGACGGAGGTATTATTATCCTCTACTACTACAAGAAGGAAGCTGATCAACAGTCTGATTGCTGAGGTGGAAAAATATGGAATTGACGGTCTGAACATGGACTTTGAGGATTTGAAGCCGGCGGCGGGACCTCATTATATTCAGTTTTTAAGAGAACTTTCGATTCCTTGTCGTGAAAAGGGCATTGTCCTTTCTGTTGATAACTATGTTCCGACTGCATATACGGCTTTCTATGATCGTGAGGAGCAGGGTGTTGTAGCAGACTATGTGATCATCATGGGATACGACGAGCATTATTCCGTTACAGATCCGGGTTCGGTTGCCTCTCTTGGATTTGTGGAAAAAGGTATTTCGGATACTCTTGAGATGGTTCCGAGGGAGAAAGTGATCAATGGAGTTCCGTTTTATACAAAACTTTGGACGGAGAAAAATGGAGAGGTTTCTTATCAGAACATCGGAATTGAGACAGCTAAGAACTGGGTTGAAAAGCATAATGTAGAGCTTTACTGGCAGGAAGAACTGGGGCAGTATTATGGTGAACTTCATACTCCATCTGAGTTAAGCTATTTGTGGTTGGAAGATGAACGGTCACTGGAGCTCAAAATGAATCTGATCAAAGACTATGATCTGGCGGGTGTGGCTTGCTGGAAGCTTGGCTTTGAGGATGAGGCAGCCTGGGACGTGATTGGCTGGGATTAAATAAAAAGAAAAGAACTTTTTCGGAAATCTGGAATGATGGACGAAGAGGTTCTTTTTTTGTGTAACAGAGGATATATTTTATAAATATCTTGGTGGGGTATGGGGTGTGAGAAGATTGATCTGGGAGGAGGTTGTCGGCCTTCTTTTAATTTTGATGGTATTTTTGGCGGCGAAATACGGAACGGTGCAGGTGGTCAGTGCGGAGGTGGCGGAGCGGAATGGCCGGCCGGTTGTGGTGATCGATAGTGGTCACGGGGGAAACGATCCGGGAAAAGTCGGGGTGGATGGAAGTCTGGAGAAGGAAATTAATCTGGAAATCGCCTTGCGGCTGAAACAGTATCTGGAATTGGAAGACATAGAAGTTGTCATGACGCGTGAGTCGGATATGGGACTTTATCAGGAGGAAGATACCAGTAAAAAGATGGCGGATATGCGGAACCGGTGTCAGCTGATTAATGATGCAAAACCGGATGTGGTGGTCAGTATTCATCAGAACAGTTATCACGAAGAATATGTGTCCGGCGGTCAGGTATTTTATTATCAGGATTCGGCGAAAGGAAAGGAACTGGCGGAGATTCTGCAGGAACGGTTTACTTATGTGCTTGGGACGGAGAATCGGAGACTTGCAAAGGCTAACGGAAATTACTATCTGCTGTTACATGTAAAGAGCCCGATCGTGATCGTGGAGTGTGGGTTCCTCAGTAATTGGAAGGAGGCTGCGCTATTGCAGCAGGAGGATTATCAGGATCGGCTGGCGTGGACCATTCATATGGGAATTATGGAGTATTTGAATCGAAAATAGGCATTGACTTTAGCACGATAAAGAACTATACTAAATATTGTATAGAAACCTAATATATGTTCTTCGGGGCGGGGTGTGATTCCCCACCGGCGGTGAAAGTCCGCGACCTGCATTTGCAGCTGATCCGGTGTAATTCCGGAACCGACAGTATAGTCTGGATGAGAGAAGAAATTGTGCGATGTCGGTGAAAACCGGCAGTAAGAAGGTTACGTGAAATCTGGCCCCGGATTTATATCCGGGGCTTTTCTGAATGATAGGATCTTATTACAGAATTCACGAGACTCGTACGATTCCTCTATAGTTGAACATCGGGTACATCAATTACTTACGTTTAGGAGGAAAAACTATGAAACAGAAATGGCTGACAACAAAGAATCTGGTGCTGATGGGTATGTTTGGTGCGCTGGCAGGTGTGCTGATGTTGTTTGAGTTTCCGCTTGCATTCATTGCACCGACATTCTATGGTTTGGATCTTTCGGAGGTTCCGGTCCTGGTAGGAGCATTCTCCATGGGACCGTTGGCAGGTGTGATCATTGAGTTCGTGAAGATTCTTGTGAAACTGATGATGAAGCCGACCACAACCGGATTTGTGGGCGAGATGGCGAATTTTGTCATTGGCTGTTCCCTCGTGCTTCCGGCTGCGATGATTTATCACACAAAAAAGTCGAAAAAAAGTGCGATGTATGGTATGATTATTGGTACCATCTTTATGGCCCTGAGCGGAATCGTGATCAATGCGGTTGTAATGCTTCCGTTTTACTCAAAGGTAATGCCTCTGGAGAGCATTCTGGCACTCGGTGCGGCGATCAATCCGGCTGTCAGCAATATCTGGAGTTTTGCGATCATCTGTGTAGGTCCGTTCAACCTGATCAAAGGTGTTGTAGTGTCTGTTGTGACAATGTTGGTATATAAGAGAATCAGCAACCTGATTCACAGTGTAGGAAGAAAATAGTATGAATACAAAGATTATTCAGATTAACAGAGATAATTTTACAGATGAAGAGCTTTTAGAAGCAGCGGAGATCCTGCGAAATGGTGGTTTGGTGGCAATTCCGACGGAAACGGTTTATGGTCTTGGTGCCAATGCGTTGGACGAATCTGCTTCCAAGAAGATCTATGAGGCAAAGGGACGTCCGTCTGACAATCCGCTGATCGCCCATATTTCTTGTATGGACGAGCTTTCGGCGCTGGTAAAAGAAGTTCCGGAAGCGGGAAAAAAACTGGCTGAGAAGTATTGGCCGGGACCGCTGACCATGATTTTTCCGAAGAAGGATATTGTCCCGTACGGAACAACCGGTGGATTGGAGACTGTGGCAATTCGTATGCCTTCCGATCCGGTGGCGAACCGTCTGATCAAACTGGCCGGAGTTCCGGTTGCGGCTCCGAGTGCCAACACATCCGGTCGTCCGAGCCCGACAAAGGCGGAGCATGTGGTAGAAGACATGAACGGAAAGATCGAGATGATCATTGACAGCGGAGAGGTAGGAATTGGTGTGGAATCTACGATCGTGGATGTTTCCGGAGAGGTACCGATGCTTTTGAGACCTGGTGCGATCACCATGGAAATGCTGCGGGAAACCCTTGGGGAAGTGGAAATTGATCCGGCGATTTTGGGTCCGCTGAGTGCAGATGTAAAGCCGAAGGCTCCGGGCATGAAATACCGTCATTATGCGCCGCAGGCAGAGATGACTCTGGTTGAGGGCGAGATGGAGCGCGTGGTGGAATTTATCAACCAGGAATCGAAGCTGGCTCTGGAAGCTGGTTTGAAGGTTGGTATCATCTGTACAGAGGAAAGCTGCGAAAGTTACGAGTGCGGTATTTTAAAGGTAATCGGAAGCAGGGAAAATGAAGAATCCGTAGCGCACAATCTGTTTGCGGTATTGAGAGAGTTCGATGATCAGAAGGTGGATTGTATTTTCTCAGAGAGCTTTTCTAAGGATAGACTTGGTCAGGCGATCATGAACCGTTTGTGCAAGGCGGCCGGTTATCATATAGTGAAAGTTTAAAGTTGTACGAGGGGGATATTATGTCAGACAAAAGAATTGGTTATATTACATGGGATGAATATTTTATGGGCGTGGCGAAATTGTCCGCGATGCGCTCGAAAGATCCGAACACGCAGGTTGGATGCTGTATTGTGAGTGAGGATAATAAGATTTTGTCCATGGGGTACAATGGTTTCCCGAAAGGCTGCTCTGATGATGAGTTCCCGTGGAGTCGTGATGACGGTGATCCGTACAATGAGAAATATTTTTATGTAACACATAGTGAGCTGAATGCGATCCTGAACTACCGTGGCGGAAGTCTGGAAGGCAGCAAGCTGTATGTGACTCTGTTCCCGTGCAATGAGTGTGCGAAGGCCATCATTCAGGCGGGAATCAAAACTCTGGTGTATGAGAGTGACAAGTATGCCGATACACCGAGTACAAGGGCGTCCAAACGTATGTTAAATGCAGCGGGCGTTCGCTATTACCAGTATAATCCGACTGGTCGTAAGATTGAATATCACGTGTAATTCGGAGGTTCCATGAAGTTTTTACTGGTGGCGATCAATGCCAAATACATTCACTCCAATCCGGCGGTGTACAGCCTGAAAGCGTTTGCAAAGGAGCAGCGCCCGAAGGCGGACATCGAGATTGGAGAATATACCATCAATCATCAGATGGATCACGTTTTAGAAGACATTTACAGGAAAAAGCCGGATTTTATCGGCTTTTCCTGTTATATATGGAACATTTCCCAGGTATTGGAAATTACGAGAGATCTGCATAAAGTTCTGCCGAAATGTGAAATCTGGCTGGGTGGACCGGAGGTGTCCTATAATGCAGAAGAGATTTTAATGAGAGAACCGCAAATCCGCGGTATTATGCGCGGCGAGGGTGAGCTGACATTTACAGAGTTGGTGAGTGCCTATATGAGTGCGGATTATACAAGAATCAATCAGATTCAGGGAATTACCTGTCGTGGATTCAGCGGAAAGATTTACAATAATGGACCGCAGAGATTATTATCCATGGATGAGATTCCATTCTATTATGCAGATATGACAGGATTTGAAAATCGGATCGTTTACTATGAGAGCAGCCGGGGCTGTCCGTTTTCCTGCAGTTATTGTCTGTCATCCATTGACAAATCTGTACGTTTCCGCAGCCTCGATCTTGTGAAGAAAGAGCTGGATTTCTTCCTGGAGCATAAGGTTCCACAAGTGAAATTTGTAGATCGTACCTTTAATTGCAAGAGAGAGCATACTCTCGGGATCTGGAAACATATCTTAGAGAATGACAATGGTGTGACCAACTTTCATTTTGAGGTTTCTGCTGATCTGTTTGATGAGGAAGAACTGGCTCTCATTGCGAAAATGCGTCCGGGGTTGATCCAATTGGAGATTGGCGTACAGTCAACCAATCTGGATACCATTTCTGAGATTCACCGAAGAATGAATCTGGATAAATTGAAGAAGCATGTGGATCGTATCCACAACTATCGCAATACACACCAGCATCTGGATCTGATCGCTGGACTTCCGTATGAGAATATGGGATCTTTCCTGATGTCTTTCGACGATGTGTATGATATGAAACCGGATCAGCTGCAGTTAGGTTTTCTGAAGGTGTTAAAAGGATCGTATATGGCGGTCCATGCACAGGAGTATGAGCTGAAATACCGTTCGGTTCCTCCATATGAGGTGCTTTCTACGAAATGGCTGTCCTACCGTGATGTGATTCGTCTGAAAGAAATGGAAGAGATGGTAGAGGTTCATTATAATAGTGGACAGTTCTCTTGTACATTGCGACTGTTGGAGAAGGAATTTTCCCATCCGTCTTCCATGTTCCTTGCTCTGGCAGATTATTATGAAGAGAAGGGCTTGTTTGGATTTAGCCATAATCGTCTGGCGAGATATGAGATTCTGTATAACTTCTTAAAGGAGAAGTTTGTAGAAGAGGAACTTCCTAAGTTCCGCGATGCGCTGATGTACGATCTGTATCTGAGAGAAAACCTGAAGAGCCGCCCATCTTTTGCCAGTGACCAGAGTGATGTGAAATATGAGGTGCGCGAATTTTTTGCAGCGGAAGCTGAGAAATCAGAGTGGCTTTCTGGTTATGAGGGCTATGACAGTCGCCAGATGATCAAGATGGCGCATATGGAACACATGGAAGATGGAAGTTATATTCTGTTTGACTACAAGAATCGAGATCCGCTGAACAAGAATGCGAAGGCGGTACGATTTATATATGAAGAAAGAGGTATCGATGGCGAGAAAGGAATCGAAGAAAGCCAGGACCGAGAGAGTAACAAAGATTCTCGCAAGTCTGGACGCGGAGTATGGCACAGAGTACCGTTGTTATCTGAATCATGAGACACCGTGGCAGCTGCTGATCGCGGTAATCCTCAGTGCCCAGTGCACGGACGCACGTGTGAATATTGTGACTGCGGACTTATTTAAAAAGTATGATACGCTGGAGAAGTTTGCAAATGCGGAACTTTCGGAACTGGAAAAAGATATTCATTCCACCGGCTTTTATCATATGAAGGCGAAGAACATTATTTCCTGCTGTAAAGATTTGATTGAAAAGCACGGCGGAGAGGTTCCGAGAGAACTGGAGGAATTAACTGCACTGGCAGGCGTCGGTCGAAAGACTGCTAATGTGATCCGTGGGAATATTTACGATGAGCCGAGCATTGTTGTGGATACCCATGTGAAGCGTATTTCGAAGAAGTTGGGACTGACAGAGAATGATGATCCGGAGAAGGTGGAATATGATCTGATGAATGTCCTTCCAAAGGAGCATTGGATTCTCTGGAATATTCAGATTATTACTCTGGGAAGAACCATCTGTGTTGCGCGAAGTCCAAAGTGTGAGGAGTGCTTTTTGCGAGAGTTTTGCCCGTCTGCTGCTGCAGGCAAGAAAGTTGGTGGCAAAAAATGACAACATCTTATGTAGCAATTGATCTGGAGACAACGGGAATCGGAGCGAAACGTGAGAAAATCACGGAGATCGGAATGGTGAAAGTGGTGGATGGTACAGTTGTTGAAACGTATCACACCATGGTAAATCCGCATCGTGAGATACCGGAGCGCATTGTGGAACTGACTGGGATTACGGACGATATGGTGAAGGATGCGCCAGGTATTGAAGATGTGCTTCCGGAGGTTATTGCATTTTGTGAGGGATTTCCGCTTCTCGGACATCAGATTATTTTTGATTATGGTTTCCTTACCCAGGCGGCTGTGAATATGAAACTGGAATTTAAAAAGGATGCCGTCGATACGCTGAAACTATGCCGGTATTTAATGCCGGGACCGGAGAAGAAAAATCTGGGTGCGGCGTGTGCATATTTTGGAATTGTTCCGGAGACTGCCCACAGGGCGCTTTCGGATGCCATGTCGACTCATTTATTGTATGCAAGGCTTATGGAGCAGTTTGGAGAGAACCGGGGCGACCTGTTCGAGGTAAAACCCTTGATTTATAAGGCAAAAAAGGAACGGCCGGCGACGAAAAGGCAAAAACAACACTTGCAGGATTTATTAAAATATCATAGAATAGAGACGACTGTCCATATTGATCATATGTCCGGAAATGAAATTTCGAGGATGATTGACAAGATTATTTTTACTCATGGAAGAATCCCGGAAAAAGGATGAGACAGAGATATATTTTCGGACTCCAGATAAAATGATAAGAGGTGAAAGACGATGATGGATCTTAGACGTGGCAAGAAGAGAAAAATGATCACTGCAATTGTTGCAGTGCTTTTAGTGATTGGAATGGTTGTTCCGACAGTATTAGGTGCATTACTTTCTGTATTTGGTTAATTTGATGTTTTCCAAAGCGGAGTTTTTAAGGAGATAGTTATGAAAAAGAATGCGTGGATTGCAGGCGTGACGGCAGTCATGGCAGCTGGTCTGATTTTCATGGCCCCGGTTTCCGCGCGTGCAGAGGAAACAATTCCGGCTGGTGTTTACGTGGGCGAGATCAGCCTTGAGGGTATGACCGGCGCGGAAGCAGAGCAGGCTGTGAAAGAATATGTTGATGCGAAGTTGAACCAGAAGGTGACACTGGATGTCAACGGTGCCCTGGCCGAGACGAGTGCGAAAGAACTCGGTATGACTTGGGTAAATCCGGACGCTGTTGAAGAAGCAATGGCAAGTACGGAAGTAAAAGGCAATCTGATCAAGCGTTATATGAAGAAGAAAGATCTTCAGGAAAATCCGGTTGTGATAGATCTGGAATTAGATGTTGATCAGGAGAAGGTATCCGCTTTTGTTACAGAGAATTGTGGAGCTGCACTTGCAGAACCACAGGATGCGGCAATTGTAAAAGAAGGTGACGGATTTGTTGTTACACCGTCTGTGACTGGTGTGGCAATTGATATGGAAGCGACAGAGGAAGCGTTAAAGGCGGCTCTCAGTGCTGATGGAACCGACGGTGTAAGTGTGACAGCCGGAGTGACTGAGTCTGAACCACGGATCAAGACAGAAGATCTGGAGACGATTCAGGATCTGCTGGGCTCTTATACGACAGATTTCAAAACAAGCGGCTGGTCTCGTTCTACAAACCTGGAAGTTGGTACTGCGAAGATCCATGGTCGTGTGCTGATGCCAGGTGATGTGCTCTCCGGTTATGAGTGTATGGCACCGTTCACAACAGCGAATGGTTATAAGACAGCGACTGCTTATGAGAATGGTCGTTCTGTTGACAGCGTTGGCGGTGGTGTATGTCAGATCGCGACAACGCTGTATAATGCGGCACTTTATGCAGAGCTGGAGATCGTACAGCGTCAGAATCATTCCATGACCGTCGCGTACGTGGACCATTCCAGAGACGCAGCGATTGCGGGAACATACAAGGATATCAAGATCAGCAATCCGTATGATACTCCGATTTATATCGAAGGTTATACATCTGGAAAGAAGCTGACATTTAAGATTTATGGTCAGGAGACAAGACCAGAAAATCGTGAAGTAAAATTTGAGTCCAAGACATTACAGTGGATCAGCCCTGGCGATCCGATTGAGCAGCTGGATCCGACATTGCAGCCGGGTCAGAGAGTGCAGGTTCAGTCTTCTCACACAGGTATTCGCTCCGAACTTTATAAGTGTGTGTATGTGGACGGAGTGCTGCAGGAGAGAACACTGTTAAATAAGGACAGTTATAATGCTTCTAAAGCAATTTATAATGTAGGCCCGGCGTTACCGGCAGAAACTGTACCGGCGGAGGAAAGTGTTCCGCCGACTCCGGAAGCTCCGGCAGAGTCAACTCCGGTTGAAACACAGCCGGCAGGACCTGGTGCTGTGGCAGGACCGGGAGCAGAGAGTCCGACTCCGGCAGCAACTCCGGCGGGTCCGGGTGCACCGACAGAAGCACCGGCACCGACTCCGGGTGCGCCGTCCGGTGTTTTAAATCCGGGTGCAACCCAGGGACCGCAGTAGAGGTACACGACCATGATGAGAAGGATCGAACGTGAGCCGAATGGCAGGGGAATTTTTACACCGGGTCAGGATCTGGTGGTGGCAGGATCCATTGGAAAAAAAGGTGTAAAAACTGCAGTTGAAAAGAAAAGGGAAATGCTGGAATCCAGATTTTGCGATGCATTCATGCGAAGTCTGGATAAAGCACTAGATGAAAAACTGAATGCAGATCCTGAAGTTTTAGCATCTTTGGGTGCGACAGAATGGGAATATGCAGAAGAGGGCGGAATTTTAACGGCTCTCTGGAACATATCCGGTGCATACGAGCAGGGAATCACATTTTCCTTATTGAAAATGCCTGTAAGACAGGAACTCATTGAGGTGTGCGAGCTTTTAGACCTGAATCCGTATCGTTTATGGTGTGGAGACTGTGTTTTGGTGGTTGCGAACCATGGAGAAGACATGGTTCAGGGACTGGCGGAACATGGAATTCCTGCAGCAGTCATTGGAAAAGTGGAAAAAGGTATAGCACGAAAAATGACAGGTGTCGGCGGAACGGGCTATCTGGAGCGCCCGCAGCCGGACGAAATATACAAATTCACTGAGGAGGTATAGTATGGAAGCAAATAGAGAACATAACAAGGAAGAAAAAGTTGTGGCCCTGATTGAGGTAAAAGTAACTCCTCAGAGAGGCGTTGGTTATGATAAAATTGCAGAGCGTATTTATCATCATAAGGAAGTTTCTTCCGTATATCTGATGTCCTCCGGTAATTTCGATTTTACAGTCATTATCGAGGGAAAAACACTCCGCGAAGTAGCACAGTTTGTAAATGAAGAACTGGCTACAATTAGTTCCGTAGTAAGCACATCCACACATTTCATTCTCAAGAAATATAAAGAGAATGGAGTTGTTATGTGCGAGAATCCGGAAGATGAAAGGATGCTGATTAGTCTGTGAGAAACCCGTTATCTCAAACAATAACAACGATTCCGCCGTCTGGAATCCGTAAATTTTTTGATATTGTAAGCGAAATGAAGGAGGCGATCTCTCTCGGTGTTGGTGAGCCGGACTTCGACACACCGTGGCACATTAGAGAAGAAGGTATATTTTCTTTGGAAAAAGGACAGACCTTCTACACTTCTAACGCTGGATTAAAAGAATTAAAAATTGAAATTTGTAACTATTTAGAGCGTCGCTTTAATGTTTCCTACGATTTTGCAGATGAATGCATGGTAACGGTTGGCGGCAGTGAGGCGATTGATATTGCGCTCCGTGCGATGCTGGATCCAGGTGACGAAGTCCTGATTCCGCAGCCGAGCTACGTTTCCTATCCGCCATGTACGATACTGGCAGGAGGTGTTCCGGTTTCCATTCAGTTGGAGGAAAAAGATCAGTTCCGTCTGACAAAAGAGAAGCTGCTTGCAGCGATTACTCCGAAAACCAAGGTTCTGATTTTGCCGTTCCCGAACAATCCGACCGGTTCTATCATGGAGCTGGAGGATTTGAAAGCGATCGCAGAAGTGATCGAGGAACATGACCTTTATGTGATTTCTGATGAGATTTATTCTGAGCTGACTTATACTGGAAATCATGTAACCATCGCTTCCCTTCCGGGAATGAGAGAAAGAACTGTTCTGATCAATGGTTTTTCCAAATCCTATGCGATGACAGGCTGGAGACTTGGTTATGCATGCGCGCCAAAGGTAATTTTGCAGCAGATGCTGAAGATTCATCAGTTTGCGATTATGTGTGCGCCGACAACCAGCCAGTATGCTGCTGTTGAAGCTCTTCGCAATGGTGATGAAGATGTGGCAGAGATGCGTGAGGCTTATGACGAGAGAAGAAAATATCTCGTAAAGTCCTTCAATGATATCGGAATGGACTGTTACGAACCGCAGGGTGCATTCTATGTATTCCCATGTATCAAGCGTTTTGGTATGAGTTCCGATGAATTTGCCCTGAAGCTTCTTGAAGAAGAAAAGGTGGCTGTTGTTCCGGGTACTGCATTCGGAGACTGTGGCGAAGGTTATCTTCGAGTGTCCTATGCGTATTCCTTAAAGAATCTGCAGAAGGCGATGGAAAGAATCGAGAGATTCTGTAAAAGACATCTTGGGGAATAATAATGAACATTGTATTATATGAGCCGGAAATGCCGGCTAATACTGGAAATATCGGTCGTACATGTGTGGCGACCAATACAAAGCTGCATTTGATCGAACCACTGGGATTTAAGCTCAGTGAAAAACATCTGGTGCGTGCCGGTCTGGACTACTGGCCGAAGCTTGATGTGACCGTTTACAGCAATTTTGAAGATTTTCTTGCGAAGAATCCAGGCGCAAAGATTTACATGGCGACCACAAAGGCACAGCATGTGTACACAGATGTACAGTATGAACCGGACTGCTTTATGATGTTCGGTCCGGAGAGCCGCGGTATTCCGGAGGATATTCTTGTAAAATATCCGGAGACATGCGTGCGTATTCCGATGTGGGGCGATATGCGCTCTCTGAATTTGTCCAATTCCGTAGCGATCATGTTATATGAGGGTCTTCGCCAGAATGGATTTGAGAAAATGACAATGGAAGGTCAGCTTCATACATTGGAGTGGTAAGATTATGGATTTTTCAACATATTTTCCAATTTGGGACAAGCTGACACCGGCTCAGCAGAAAAAAATAGAAGATGCGGCATATTTTCGTGAGGTGCCGAAGGGGATGGTTCTCCATAGTGGAGAAACAAACTGCCTGGGAATTGTACTTATCGAATCCGGACAACTCCGAGCATACAGTATTTCCAGCGAAGGCCGTGAGGTTACATTATATCGACTGTTCGAAATGGATACCTGTATTTTTACAGCTTCCTGTGCGATGCCGAATATTATGTTTGATATGGTTATTGAGGCGGAAAAGGATTCCGAGGTTATGGTCATTCCTCCGGAGGTATACAATGCGGTACTGATGGAGTCAGCACCACTTGCAAACTATCACAATCAGGTGATTGCCAGCCGATTTTCTGATGTAATGTGGATGATGGAGCAGATTATGTGGAAGAGCTTTGATAAGCGATTAGCTGCATTTTTGCTGGAAGAGACTGCGCTCGAAGGAACAGAATCCCTGAAGATTACACATGAGAAGATTGCGAATCATATGGGAACAGCCAGAGAGGTTGTAACCAGAATGCTGAAATATTTCCAGAATGAGGGATTGGTTAAGCTGACACGCGGAGCAGTGGAGTTGGTTGATATGAAGAGGCTGCGGGCACTTCAGGATGAATGATATAGGAATATGAATTATGCCACAGAGCACTGGGTCAGTGTCTGTGGCATTTCCATTTTATGCTATATAGGGGATTGGAAGTTCCATGTATGGGAAAGACTTGTTGCCAGGCAGAACCTAGAACATAGCCAGAATCTGCTGTTTGTTTTTCGCGCCAACGGATTTGTTTACAACTTCACCATTTTTTACGACCATCAGTGTTGGGATTGTCATAACTCCGAACTGAGCTGCCAGCTCCTGCTCTTCATCTACATTTACCTTCACGACTTTATACTCCGGGTATTCTTCAGCGATCTTTTCTACTACCGGGATCACCATACGGCACGGGCCGCACCAGCTTGCCCAAAAGTCTACGAGAACTGGTTTCTCACTGTTCATTACTTCTTCTACAAAATTGTTTTTATTAATATTTAAAGCTGACATAGCGTTTCCTCCTTGAATGTGAATTTATATTTTCTTTCTGTGATTATATATTACCATTTCTTTGAAAATTATTCTGTGACGTTGTCACATTAGGTTCTTGCCATTCCGTCTACGCTGAGAACCACGCCTGTAATATAGGAAGCTTCATCGGATGCAAGGAATACGAATGCATTTGCAATGTCTTCCGGTTTGCCAAGTCTGCGGAGCGGGATCTGTGCGATTAACGGCTCAATGACTTCCTTTGGAACGGCTTTCATCATGTCTGTTTCTGTGATTCCCGGAGCGACTGCGTTTACACGGATGCCTTTCGGACCGAGTTCGCGAGCCAGGGATACTGTCAGACCATTTACAGCAAATTTGGATGCCGGATATGCGAAACCACTTGGCTGACCATGCTTACTTACCATGGAAGAGGTATTTAAAATAACACCGCTGCCACGAGCGATCATGCACTCGGATGCAGCTCTTGCAGCGTTGAATACGCCTTTTACATTCAGATCCATAACTTTGTCAAAGGTTTCCTCTGTATACTCTGTAAATGGGGTGGACTCGGAAACACCTGCGTTGTTAACAAGAATGTCTACACATCCATATTTTGATGTAGCTTCTATAAAAGATTCTCTTACGCTTTCCAGGCTGCCGAGATTTGGGCTGATGCCTGCGATTGTAGATTCCGGAAACTTTTCTTTTAATTTATTAACTGCACGATCTGCCGATTCCTGACTGCTTGCAGTGAGGATTACGGTTGCGCCTTCTCTTAAGAAAGCTTCTACTGTTGCATAACCAATACCGCGGCTTCCACCTGTTACGATCGCTACTTTATTTTCTAATCTTTTAGTCATATTCGAATCCTCCTATTATAATATATTATATTGATTTTGTTATTCAAAACTCTGTTGTTTGAGTATATGATATCCGTTTTGGTAAAAAATATCTGTGACAAAATCACGTTAATTGGCAAAAACAATGCTTGCATACATTGGAAAAATAT
>JAZOVL010000124.1:0-3705 GCA_045658685.1 Pilosibacter sp. | reverse complement strand
TTTCAACAGAGAATAAATCCATTACTATCGTAATTTCTTGTTTAGATTGACTATCGCAAGGCATTACCCTTATGCCCGACAATGAAAATTCGTCAGTTTCTACGCCTTTAATTTCTTTACAGATAACGGAACCATTCTGCTCTTTGAACATTTTTACGATTTCCTTGGAAAGCTTATAGGAAGCCGCTTTGCTGTTTGGCTTTTCCAGATTACCTGTACTTGCTTTCATTCCTGCAAGCACACATGCACCGGAAACTGCTCCGCATGTTCCTTCCAAACCGCCCATACCAGCACCAAGTGCTTCTGTTAAACGGAACATAAGCTCCTCATCGACACCAACTAAGTCGCAGTATGTACATGCAACAGCCTGTGCGCAGTTATAACCAATATCATGTCTTTTAATGGTTTCTTCTACTCTTGTCTGCATTATTTTTCTCCTCACATTAAAATATCATTTCAAGTCCGGTATATAATTCCTGAATCACATCACCCAGTTCTTCTTTGAGAATCTCCATGGCACTCTCTCCGGTACAGTGTCCGGTGTAGATCCGTTTGATTCCGGTTTCTTTCACCCTCTTGGCAAATGCATGCACTTCTTCATCTGTCGAACGGAACAAGTGAAGTCCTCCAATATATGCCTCAATATGCCGATCCGACCATGTATTCTGTACATCACGGATAATGTTATCCGCGCCGCCATGAGAACAACTGTTAAATACAATCAAACCCTGATCCGTTTCAAAGACTAAACTCTGCTCATGCTCGAAAGCATCCGGTTGAAACTGACCGCGAATCTTGACATACATACCTGCATGTTCTCCTACCTTGTCGAGGCCTTTTGTCTTATGCGGAAGCAATGTTACTCCTGGGATCACTTCCAGATCCTCGTCCGTATATGCGAATCGATCTGCAAACTGTTTTAAGTATCCTTCTTTGATTCCAATGTAGGAAAGTTCGGTTCCACCTTTTTTACTGTAACAGTTTTCTTCGCAGGCTTTTCGCAGATAGAACTTCGCCCTGGCATTTCTTTCAAAGAAAATATCCAACCCGTCTGAATGATCATAATGAGCGTGGGAAAGAACACCGAAGTCTACTTCACTCAGATCCACCCCCATCATGTCTGCATTTTCTGCAAAAACATGTGTAGTTCCTGCATCTAAAAGGATCTTATGATCATTATATTCGATGTACACTGCAAGTCCCCATTCTGCCTTCCATTCGTTTCTTGTATTATTGTCCACCAGAATTTTCGCTAACATCGCGTCCTCCTTCTTTCAGGATCTCACAAATTCCTTCCGCTGTATAATCCTTCGCAACAAGGGCTCGTGTGACACCATATTCTTTCAAAACATCAGCCGTCACATGTCCGATGCAGACCGGATAAACGGATTGATTCAAAATCTTCATTTTTTCTACAGAATCGTTTTCAAAAAAGCCTCGAACTCCGGATCCGCTCTCAAAGGTCAGGTAATTTATTCCCTTAAGGTCGGAAACGTACGTCGCTTCTGCTTTCACATCGTAAATGGAAAGGTCGGTATGTTCGATATTGGCCGCACTCAAAATTTCTGTCAAACGTTGGGATCCTTGTTTTGCCCTCGGGATCAAGACACTCTCCTGAGCTTTTACTACACTACAGAGTCCGTTAGCCAGACTTTCCGTGGTAAACTCGTCAGGCATGAAATCTGCATAAAAACCAAAACGCTCCAGATACTCTTTCGTACCTCTTCCGACTACAGCAAATTTCACATGACCAAATGTGCGCATGTCAACTTTTTCATTTTTTACAGCGCGGAAAAATAAGTCAATGGCATTGCGGCTTGTAAAAACAATCCAATGGTAGATTTCGATTTCTTTCACTGTCTTCGCTAATTGATCCTGATTTATAGGCAATACATTGGACTTGCCAATGCGTGAAACAGAAGCGCCTTCTGCATACAGTTTCGAAGCCAATTTTTCATAGATGGCATCGGTACCTGTCACCCCCACAGTAAGACCGGATAATGCCAGTTCTTTTTTGGCAGTCATTTCAAATTCAGCGACTGGACCAACTACAATGATTCCAGGAGATTTCAATCCATGTTCTTTTGCCGCCTTCGGCAACGACTCCAGAGTACTCCGTACACAACGCATGGAGGGAAGGGTTCCTTCTGTCACGATCGCAGACGGCGTTTTCGGATCTTTTCCATTTTGAATCAGACGTTCCACGATCCTGTCCAGATTCTTTAACCCCATCAGGAACACCAATGTTCCCTGAAGCTTTGCGTATTCTGCAAAACCATCAGTTAAAGTATCATCTGCTGCATCTAACACGCCAATTCCTTTTGATTTTATCGCAGTGTGACCGGTGATCACATGAAAACTCTGACCGACCCCACGATGCGTAATCGGAATACCTGCATGTGCAAGGGCTGCAACCGGTGATGTAACACCAGAAACAACCTCATATGGAATTCCATGTTTTTCTAACTCAAGTATTTCTTCACCGCCACGTCCAAATACAAACGGATCACCGCCTTTTAAACGAACGATGCGTTTCCCCATAAGGCCATAATACACAAGGATCTGATTGATCTCTTCCTGTACCATACTATGGTTTCCCGGTACTTTTCCTACATATATTTTCTCACATGTTTCCGGAACCATATTTATAAATTCCGGAGACGCAAGTCTATCGTAAACAAGAACTTCCGCCTGCGATAATAATTGTTTTCCTTTTAGTGTAAGCAATTCCGGATCCCCCGGACCGGCTCCAACCAGATAAACCATTCCATGATTGATGGAACGGACCAATTCTTGAACTAATGCTTTATATTCAGAAGGCGGTCCGATCACTTCACGACGTACCAGTCCCTGTTTTGTTTCTTTTAACAACTGAACTACCAGTTGATCGTCTTTCAGATAGCTATACGCACCAACTGCTTCATTACAGCCTGCACCAAGACATTCCAGCACATAACGTTCCGTTTTTAATGCCAAGGCAGACGGCTCATGATTGATCTTTGCAAACAAGTCAGTAAATTCAGAATTGGATTTTGCCTCTATTGCAATGATCGCCTGGCCTCCTGCCGGTGTAAAACTTTGCGTTGGAAGATACTCAAAGTCAAATCTCTCATCTGTCAATAATCCCAATCGCTTTAAACCGGCTGCAGCCAGAATAATGGCATCGTATTGTCCGTCATATAATTTCGTCAGGCGAGTATCTACATTTCCTCTGATCAGTTTACAAACCGCATCTTTCTGTTCCATGATCTGAAGCTGTCTTCTTAAACTTCCGGTTCCGATCACCATTGGACAGTTGATGATTTCTCTCCCCTTTACGGTTACGAAAACATCCTCTGCATCCGTTCTTGGTAAAACGGCAGCAACTTCCAAGCCTTCCAGTAATTCCATCGGCATATCTTTTGCACTGTGAACAGCAGCATCAAAACGACCTGCAAGGATACCTTCTTCAAATTCGGAAATAAACACACCTTTTCCGCCAAATTCTGTTAATGCACGATCCTGAAGCTTATCTCCGGTTGTGACAATCGGAACAATTTCAACCTGAAGCCCCGGTTCTGCTTCTTTTAACGCCTCAGCAACCATCATTGTCTGTGCCGTGGCAAGTTTACTTTTTCTTGTACCCAGGCGAATTGTTCTTGGCTGTTTCTTTTCAGTCATGCAACATTCTCCTTTAAATATTTCATTAACAATTTTCGTTAATCA
>JAZOVL010000123.1:0-3979 GCA_045658685.1 Pilosibacter sp. | reverse complement strand
TGAACACCAAAGGATACCAGATCAGCAATGACCTTCTGTGACGAATGAATCATAATGTGGACGGAATCCGGATTGTTTTCATGATGTCCAGCCTTCATCGTATCTTCGTAAAAGGCATCGTAGTCATCTTCATCCCGCAAGACACAGATACCACCCTGGGCAAGATAGGAGTCGCTTTTCTCTGCAAGATCCTTTGTTACAATGGTGACATTTTTATCTTTCGGTAAATTGAGAGCACAGTATAGACCGGCAACCCCGCATCCGACAATTAAAATCTCTGTTTTCATTTTGTTACCTCGCAAGTTCCAACATTTTTTCCAGAGGAATAAGAGCAGCTGCTCTGCGTTCATCGCTGACTGTAATTTCGTTTTCTTCCGTCTCGAGAACATGAAGAAGCTTTTGCAGTGTATTTCGCTTCATATCGGTGCAGCATGGACGCATTTCCGGAAAATAAAATTTCTTCTCAGGATGATCACCGGCCAGCTTGAACTTGACACCATCCTCGGTACAGATGATAAATTCATCTGCGGTACTTTTATCTGTATAAGAGATGATATCCGCAGTACTGCCGATATAATCGGAAAGAGACAGAATGGATTCATCACACTCAGGATGTGCCAGTACCAGTGCATTCGGATGATTCTCTTTTGCTTTTTTCAGATCATCGGCAGAAATGGCTGCATGGATCGGGCAGAATCCGTCATTCAAAATGATGTTTTTCCCCGGAATGTGATCCGCAACATATCTGCCGAGATTTTGATCGGGAATAAAAAAGATATTGTGATTTGGCAATGCATTTACAATAGAAACAGCATTGGAGGAAGTGACACATACATCACTCTTGGCTTTCAATTCCGCTGTGGAGTTGATATAACATACAACTGCAAGATCCTCATATTGCTGTCGCAGTTCGTCTATTCTTTTCGGATTGACCATGTGTGCCATAGGACAATCCGCAGATATATCGGGCATCAGAACCTTTTTGTTCGGATTCAGAATCTTGGCACTCTCTCCCATAAAGTATACACCGCAGAATACAATCAAATCCGCACTGCTTTTCTTGGCAATCTTGGCAAGATAAAATGAATCTCCGACAAAATCCGCAATCTCCTGTATTTCGTCGGGAGCATAATAATGTGCAAGAATCACTGCGTTCTTTTCTTTTTTCAACCTCAAAATTTCATTTTTCAATTGTTTTTTCATCTTATTCCTCTTGATAGATAAATGATTAACAATAATAGTATACCACAAAAATTGTCAGGTGTCAAGTTTACTGTAAAGTTATTTGTAATTTTGTCGGTTTGAACACATTTTCTTGCTTTTATGCCGAGAGGAAGGAGCACTTTCACAATGACGATCTTTACAGGGTTCGTTTTCCACAGAGACATTCACAAAATGTTAAAAACGCAGTATGGTACAAATAGAATGTTAAAATAACAATTCATGTATAGAAAAAATAACGCAGGTGTGCTATAATAAAGAAATACAAAAGGAAAATAATGATATGGTTTATTTCTCCGTAAATACTCGTATATGAGAACATTACCGACATAGGGCAGCTTCCGTACTGGAGTGCGACAAGAAAAATTGGCGATACTTGGTTTCTACATCCAGATATCGCCTTTTTTGTTATGTACTATATGGAAAGGTTCATGTAAGCGGTATGATGCTTTAATATATAATTTATTTTACACACTTCACATAGATTTCTAAAAAGTTTTACACAAAGTGGCTTTTGGATTTTACATTCGTTTTTTATAATAAATATGTCTTCTGAGACAAAATAATCCCAATGGAGGAATTAAAAAATGAAAAAAAAGATTGTAGGCTTATTGGCTCTGTGCATGATGCTCGGTGTGTTTAACGGCTGTGGCATAAATGAACAGAACAAAATTGTCAACAAGGATGTCAATGTGAACGGTACAACAGTTGATGCTGCCACCCCTATTGTTGAAGGAAACGATGCGGCTTCTGCCCCGAAATATGTATTCCTGTTTATCGGTGACGGTATGAGCTACCCTCAGATCCAGTCTACATCCGACTTTCTGGGCGCACTGAATGATGAAGACTATTTCATGGCTCAGCCCAGTCTGGATGACAACCGGGGTGCTACGCTGGATGGTCCCGAGTACCTGAATTTCATGAACTTTGATGCAGCAGGTTCCGCCGTGACCTATGACTCCAACTCTTTTGCTCCTGACTCTGCATCCACCGCAACTTCCATTTCCACCGGTCGCAAGACCTATTCCGGTACGATCAACGTGGATGTTACCGGCACCGAGACCTTTGAGACAATCACCGAGAAGGTTCATGAGCAGCTGGGTATGAAAGTCGGTATCATTTCTTCCGTCAACTTGAACCATGCGACTCCTGCTGCTTTCTATGCGCATCAGGCAAGCCGAAACAACTACTACGAAATCGGCGAAGAGCTGGTTGCTTCCGGTTTTGATTACTTCGCAGGCGGCGGTCTGAAGAAGGTCGAGGGATACGACAAGGAAAATCCTCTGCCCAATCTTTATGATCTCGCAAAGGATGCTGGCTATACCGTGACATTCACCAATGAGGATGCTGCTGCTGTGACTGCTGAGACCGGCAAAGTCATTCTGATCGATGAGTACCTGGCTGACTCCGATGCCATGGCATACGAGCTGGATCGCACCGATGATATGTGGTCTTTGGCTGACTATGTTGAAAAGGGCATCGAAGTTCTGGACAACGACAACGGTTTCTTTATGATGTGCGAAGGCGGCAAGATTGACTGGGCCTGCCATGCAAACGATGCTGCTTCCACCATTCAGGACACCGTCGCTTTTGCAGATGCCGTTCAGGTCGCCATCGACTTCGCAAAGGATCACGCCGACGAGACTCTGATCGTCGTTACCGGCGACCATGAGACCGGCGGTCTTACCATCGGTTTTGCCGGAACTGACTATGATACATATCTGACTCTGCTGGAGAACCAGAAGATCTCTTTCCAGAAGTTCGATGATGAGTACGCCGCTGCTTACAAGGAAAACGGCACTACCTTCGAGGAAGCTTTGGCAGATATCGAGACTCTGTTCGGTTTGAAGACTGAGGGGGAAGAGGATGATAAGCTGGTTCTGACCGCTTATGAACTGGATCAGCTGCGTGTTGCCTTTGAGAAGAGCATCAACGGCACCGAGACTGGCATTGACGCTCAGGCTGAGTATGTGATGTACGGTACTTACGATCCCCTGTCCGTTACGCTGACCCACATTCTGAACAACAAGTCCGGCATTTCCTTCACCTCTTACAGCCACACCGGCCTGCCTGTCGCTGTCCTGGCTGAGGGTGTCAACGCTGACGAGTTCAACGGATACTACGACAACACCGAAATCTTCAACAAGATGGCAGAAATGCTGAATGTACAGTAATTGACTGACACCCCCTACTGTAAACGGGGGTGTTTTTTACGGAGGGGCATATGAAAAAAGATAAAATAAGATATTATGCACCAGTGGTAGTTTGCTTGTTACTGATAGCATTTCTGATCTTCTTGCCAACTGGATACGAAGATGCGGTTCAATATAAAGAAGCAGAACGGTGTATTGCAGAGGTGACTGCTGTTGATAATTCTTCCATTATTGATACCGGTTTGGTACGGTCCGGTGAGCAGCGCTGCACGGTTACTTTTCGGAACGGTCAGTTTCAGGGAAAAACGGCAACTGCGATCAATCTGCTTCAGGGTTCTTTGGAGCAGGACAAGCTGTTCTCAGAGGGCGATACCGTACAGGTCGTTGTCAGCTATGATGGAGAAACGATCAAACGAGTTACCATGATTGACTACTTCCGTGTTCCCGGAGAGCTGCTGTTAGCCGGTTTGTTCATTTTGTTTCTGATCGTGTTTGCAGGTCGGACCGGTGTCAGAGCGATTTTGTCATTTACATTGACGGTACTGGCAATTTGGAAGCTGCTTGTTCCCTTATATTTGAATGGCAACAATCCTATTTGGGTTGGC
>JAZOVL010000122.1:0-7647 GCA_045658685.1 Pilosibacter sp. | reverse complement strand
GTATGGTGATTTTGTATTACACTGTGACGACGTGATCGGAAGAATCCGAAATAAGTTACGGGAACTGGGAATTCAGGACAATACAATCTTAATTTATACATCTGATAATGGCTGTTCTCCGATGGCAAATTATCAGGAGCTATTGGAAGCAGGACATAATCCAAGCTATATATTCCGGGGAACAAAGGCGCACATATATGAGGGTGGTCACAGAATTCCGTTATTGATAGAGTGGCCGGGGCGCATTCCGAAAGGAAAGCAGTGTGAGAGGATTGTTTGCCTTTCTGATTTGATGGCAACATTGGCAGAACTTCTGGAAATTGAGCTTGGAGATGCAGATGCAGTAGACAGCGTCAGCAACCTCCCGCTTTGGTACGAACCACAAGGTGGAGAAGTACGTGAGGATCTTGTGCACCAAAGTATTGATGGATCATTATCGATCCGAATCGGTCAATACAAGTTGGAAATGTGTCCGGGTTCCGGAGGATGGTCAGACCCGAAGCCGGGACAGGAAGATGAGGATGCTCCAAGATTCCAGTTATACGATCTGTCTCAGGATATCGGAGAGAAGCAGAATATTATCGACAGACATCCGGAAATCGCAAGGAATATGCGCGAGATTTTGAAGAGGCATGTATTGAATGGTCGTAGTACTCCGGGGGCTCCGCAGAAGAATACAGGAGAGTCTGTCTGGGACACTGTAAAGTGGTTGCTGGAAGAAGATGAGAATTGAGATTACGTAATAATAAGACGAATAAAAGGAGCCATGCAGTGAGCATGGCTCTTCGCATGCAGAACAAAATATCAACATGGATTTTATTTCTTGTATTCTCACAAAAACTTGCATTTGCCAATGAAAATTTGTACAATGAAAATAGTTATAATAAATAGTTAAAAAGTATGATATTTTTATAGAAAGGGCAGTGACTTATGGCAAATCAGGCAGATAAGAAAACATTAGTAATTGGCCACCGTAATCCAGATACAGACTCGATTTGTTCTGCCATCTGTTATGCGAACTTGAAGCACCAGCTGACAGGTCAGGAGTATGAACCGTGCCGTGCAGGCAGTGTGAATCCGGAGACAGAATTTGTTTTAGATTATTTTCAGGTGGATGCTCCGCGTCTGGTTGAGAATGTAAAAACACAGGTAAAGGATATTGAGATCCGCAAGACGAAGGGCGTGGATCACGGGATTTCCCTGAAGACCGCCTGGGAGAGAATGCGTGAAGAGAAGATCGTTACACTCCCGTGTGTGACAGATGATGGTGTACTTGAGGGTGTTATCACGATCAGTGATATTACGATGGCTTACATGAATCTTCATGACAGCAGTATTATGTCCAAGGCGAAGACAAAGTATGCCAACATTCTGGATTGTCTGGAAGGTACGATTGTTGTTGGTGATGCGGAGGATTATTTTGACAAAGGTAAGGTTTTGATCGCTGCAGCAAATCCGGACCTGATGGAGACCTATATTGAGAAAAATGACCTTGTAATCCTCGGTAACCGTTATGAGGCACAGCTTTGTGCGATTGAAATGGAAGCGGGATGTATCATCGTTGGTGAGGGTGCGGGTGTTTCCAGAACGATCCGCAAACTGGCCCAGGATCGCGGTTGTACCGTGATTTCCACTCCGCACGATACATATACGATCGCACGACTGATCAACCAGTCTATGCCGATCAGTTATTTCATGACAAAAGAAAATATTACATCGTTTGTGGAAGATGATTATCTGGACGATATCCGTGATATTATGGCCAGCAAGCGGTTCCGTGATTTCCCGATTCTGGATAGTGACGGAAGATATTTGGGCATGATCTCCCGAAGAAATTTATTAGGAGCCAAAGGTAAGCAGATTATTCTGGTAGATCATAATGAAAAGTCCCAGGCTGTAAAGGGAATGGAAGGTGCAGACATTCTTGAGATCATTGACCATCATCGTCTGGGTACTGTGGAGACTATGTCTCCGGTATTCTTTAGAAATCAGCCGCTTGGTTGTACTGCGACGATCATTTACCAGATGTATATGGAAAATGGCATTGAAATTGACAAGGCAACTGCAGGATTGCTTTGCAGTGCGATTATTTCTGATACATTATTGTTCCGTTCTCCAACTTGTACACCGATGGATAAGGTGGCAGCGATTGCATTGGCAGAAATTGTGAAAATGAATCTGGAAGAATACGCGAAGAAGATGTTTTCCGCAGGAAGTAATCTTCAGGGAAAATCAGACGATGAGATTTTCTATCAGGATTTCAAGCGATTCAGCGCAGGTAAGTTCTTGTTTGGTATCGGACAGATTACATCGATGAATGCAGATGAGCTGGATGCGATCAAGGGACGTATGCTGGAATATTCCAAGAAAGCAAAAGAACAGCATCAGGTAGATATGATGTTCTTTATGTTAACAAACATTTTGACAGAAACCACAGATTTAATCTGTATCGGTCAGGGTGCGGAACAGATGGTAGCAACAGCATTCCATCAAATGGAAGATGGAGAACATCTTACAGAGTTGAATGAGATTGTGACGCTTCCAGGTGTGGTTTCCAGAAAGAAACAGCTGGCACCGCAGATCATGATGGCGCTCCAACAGTAAGGAGGATTTATGGGAAAACGACAGTTTAAACCGGGGAATATGTTGTATCCGGTTCCGGCAGTCATGATTTCTGTGGCAGACAAAGAAGGTAATTCCAACATTTTTACGGTTGCTTGGGCAGGAACTGTGTGTACCAATCCGCCGATGCTTACCATCAGTGTCAGACCGGAACGTCATTCTTATCATATGATAAAAGAGACCGGAGAATTTGTTGTGAATCTGACTACGGAGGAGCTGGCATTCGCGACAGATTACTGTGGCGTAAAATCTGGCAGAGATACAGATAAATGGAAGGATACGGGACTGACGAAAGCTCCGGCTTCGAAAGTTTCCGTACCATTGATTCAGGAGAGTCCGGTGAACCTGGAGTGTAAGGTGATTCGTGTAGATGAACTGGGAAGTCATCATATGTTCGTGGCGGAAGTTGTGGCAGTTGATGTGGATGATGCGTATTTTGATGAAAAGGATACATTTCACTTATCGAAAGCCAAACTCATGGCTTACTCCCACGGAAGATATTATGGACTGGGAGAGCAGTTGGGCACTTTTGGATATAGTGTGAAGAAGACAGCAAGTGGACAGAAAAATAACAGCAAGAAGACAGGAAATAGGAAACATGGCAGAAAAGAAAAAAAATAATATCGTGATGATCGGAATGCCTGCGGCAGGAAAAAGTACAGTCGGAGTCATTTTGGCAAAACGTCTGGGATACTCCTTTGTAGATGTGGATCTGGTGATTCAGGAAAAGACAGGGAAACTTCTGAAGGAGATTATCGCAGAAGAAGGTGAAGAAGGATTTCTCCGGATTGAGGAAGAGATAAATGCAGGATTAGATGTGGAGAATTCCATCATCGCACCGGGTGGAAGTGTGATTTACGGTGCCAGAGCCATGAAGCATTTGCAGGAAATCGGAACGGTCGTATATTTGAAATTGACATATGAAGATTTAGAAAAACGTCTTGGAAATTTGAAGGATCGAGGAGTGGTCCTGAAGGATGGAATGACGCTGCGGGATCTTTATGAGGAACGCAGTGCTTATTATGAGCGATATGCAGATATCACGATTGATGAAACGGGAAAAGAATTTGGTGATGTCGTGGATGAGCTGCGGGCTTATTTTGAAAGTCTGGAAAGAAAGTAGTTTTGGTCCGCTCCGGCTGTGTGCTGGGGCGGATTTTGCATTATGAATGAATTGAGTGGATTTGGACCATGATTGATATAAGGAGGTTATAAAATGGGTCGTGTTTATGCAAATCTGGAAGCGTTGATCGGTCATACTCCGATGGTGAGAATGAATCGTATAGAGGAGAAGTATGATCTGAAAGCGAATATGTTTGCGAAATTGGAATGGATGAATCCGGGTGGAAGTGCGAAGGATCGTATCGCAGTGAAAATGATTGATGAAGCTGAAAAAGCGGGATTGATCCAACCGGGAAAATCGGTGATTATTGAGCCGACCAGTGGAAATACAGGAATAGGACTTGCGACTGTAGCAACGCTGCGCGGATATAAGGCTGTAATCGTAATGCCAGAAAATATGAGCGAAGAGAGAAAACTTTTAATGAAAGCACATGGCGCAAAGCTGGTTCTTACTGAGGCTTCCAAAGGAATGACAGGAGCTATTGCCAAGGCAGAGGAGCTGGCAGAGGAAAATCCGGATGCGTGGATTCCGAAGCAGTTTGAAAATCCGGCTGGACCGTTGGCGCATTATGAGACGACCGGTCCGGAGATTTGGGAAGACCTGGACGGAAATGTTGATGTGTATGTATGTACTGTGGGAACCGGAGGTACATTAACAGGAACCGGACGTTATTTAAAGGAACAGAATTCCGAAGTGAAGGTAATTGCAGTAGAGCCAAAGGAAAGTGCAGTACTTTCTGGAGAAAAAGCAGGAAGTCATGGAATTCAGGGTATTGGAGCCGGTTTTATTCCGGGTGCGCTTGATACAACGATATATGATGAAGTAGTTGTGGTTGCAACGGAAGATGCATATTCGACGAGCCGTGAATTTGCAGCGGTTGAGGGTTTTCTGGTTGGAATTTCATCTGGTGCGGCGGTTAAGGCTGCAATAGAGGTTGCAAAGCGACCGGAAATGGAAGGAAAGAATATTGCAGTCCTGCTTCCGGACAGCGGAGAGAGATATTTGTCGTCTGGTTTGTACTAACGTTTGTTTTTTAAGAAAATACAAATCGAAAGGTTTACAAAATAAATAAGGATATAGTAAAATACTTACGTATTTAAATCGTAACCAGAAAAAACTTAACGCAAAGGAGATTTATGGACGGAACCAAGAAGATCAAACGATTTGCCAGACATCATCGATTCCTCCTTCTGGCGGCTCTGCCGGTATATTTTATTATAGTAGCGTTTTTTTTACAGCCGTGGAGAGAGATTATTCCGGGACTTGGACGTATTTTCATGGAACCGGATATTTTGATCACAGACTATTTTATTGTGGGCGGTCCGGGACCGGCACTTTTGAACGCAGGAATCCTTACTTTAATCAGTATTTATATTATTCACAAGCAAGGCATGGAAATGGATGGTCACACTATTACCTCCAGCTGCCTGATGTTCGGATTTTCCCTATTTGGAAAGAACCTGCTGAATATCTGGACCATTCTTCTTGGTGTATTTATTTATGCGAGATACCATAAGATGCCGTTTTCCAAGTATGTTTACATTGGTTTGTACGGTACCAGCTTATCTCCGATCATTACACAGATTATGTATGTTTCCCAATGGCCATATATAGTAAGAATGCTATTAATGCTTATGATTGGTATGATGATCGGTTTCGTGCTGCCGCCATTGGCAACACATTCTCACTTTGCACATAAAGGTTACTCTCTGTACAATGTGGGATTTGCGTCCGGTATTATTGCAACCGTAGTTGTGTCGATGATGAAATCCTTTGGTATTACAACGGAGTCCCGTCTGCTTTGGGCAGAAGGATATAATGATTTATTTTTATGCATACTGGGTGTGCTGTTTGTGGGAATGATCATTGGATCTTATTATACCGGAGGGAAAAAGGTCGTTGAGTCCTATAAGATAATTCTTCGAAGTACCGGTATCGGTGGTACAGATTATCTGAGTGATGAGGGTGGCTGTGCGACTGTCTTCAATATGGGCATCAATGGTCTGTTTGCAACATTGTTTGTGGTGCTGGTCGGTGGTGAACTGAATGGTCCGACTATAGGCGGTATCTTTACAATTGTTGGATTTAGTGCGACCGGTAAGCACATACGAAATATTGCTCCGATTATGTTTGGTGTATTGCTGGGTAGTTTTACCAAGGAATGGACGATCAGTTCCCCGTCTCCGATGCTGGCGCTCTTGTTCTCAACTACACTGGCTCCGGTTGCGGGTGAGTTTGGAGTGATCGTGGGTATGCTGGCCGGATATCTGCACTCTTCTGTAGCACTGAATGTTGGTATTGTGTACGGTGGTATGAACCTGTATAACAATGGTTTCGCAGGAGGTATTGTAGCAATGTTCCTGGTTCCGGTGATTCATTCTATCATGGACAGACGTGCACGTGCGAAACAGGATCTGTCGCTGTAATAAGGCGGTTATTGTCCAAAATAGTGATAACGAAAATCTGCCAGATATCGAATCCGTAATGGTTTCGGTATCTGGCAGTTGTATTTTATGCGAAGACAAATTGATTTTTACCTTTGCGTTTTGCCTGATACAAGGCTTTATCAGCGCTTGTGTAGAGGGTTTCCAGAGTACTTCCGTTGAGCGGACACATTCCGATACCGATACTGACGGAAAGGAGAAGATCAGGATATTCTTCACAAAGTACTTGAGAAATACCCAGAAGAGTTGTAGCTTTTTCTGCCACAATCATTGTTGACGGAACATTCTTCATCAATACGAAGAACTCGTCTCCACCGATTCGACCGACAATATCATTGTCTCGAAAACATTTGCGAAGTGTTGTTGCGAGTGTAACAAGAAAACGGTCACCGGCTTGATGGCCGTGGGTATCATTCAGTGATTTGAAATTATCCACATCAATGAAAAACAAAGCATGTTGTGCGTGAGAGTCTGTTTGCAAAGTCTGGAGAATCTGGCGTGTAGTGGAAGCACGGTTCAGAAGTCCGGTCATTTCATCACATTCAGCGGCATGGTGCAGATTCAGAGATTCCTGGATTTCACTGTTAATGTCACGGAGTGTCCAGATGGCACAGAGATGACCATTCTCCGGATCAATCAAGAAGTTGATATCGGTACGCACCCAGAGATCTTTGCCATTTGGCATATGACGGAGATATTCCAGGGTGTGGTGACGGGCACCACTGTCCGAAAGTTTCAGCATCGATTCTCTCGAAAGCGTTTGATAAAAATCTCGAGTGGTTTTATCGTTTGGATCAGCCAGACATTGGACTGCATTTTCTGCAAATGTCTCCATGGTTTCGCAAATCTCCAGAATCTGGTCACCGACCGTATGGCATTGGTGACGGATGATTCTCCAATCATCAATATCCATGAATAATGCAGCATAGGTATCTTCAGGAAGTTCGAATAGATAACGAAGTTCCTGCTGATGGCGGCGTCTTGCAATATATTCGCGTGTAATATCGCGGGAAAATCCCAGAATTCCAATAGGATGACCGGTTTCATCCCGTAAAATATATTTGGAAGTAGAGCTATAGCGCGGATGACCATGGTCGTCGGTTAATGGTTCAATGTAGCCAACCAGATCGTTGCCGCTTTCTAAAAGTTTGCGGTCATCGTCAGTATAGCGTTTTGCAAGTTCCTGTTTTTCAAAAATTTCAAAATCTGTTCGTCCGATAATTTCCGCAACAGAGTCTTTTCCTGTCATATGTACAAATGGCATTGAAGCAAACTGATATACCAGATTCACGTCCTTGATAAAGACCATGTCGGAAGCATGCTTTAGATAAGTGTGAAAAGCAGCATGGATAATATCGACAGAATTAGTAATGTCTTTTTGCAGGTTGGTTGAGATATTTTCCAATCGTTATGCTCCTATTCTTTTAGTAAATGGTAAAATTTACAAATTATTTTAAC
>JAZOVL010000121.1:0-7017 GCA_045658685.1 Pilosibacter sp. | reverse complement strand
TGAGGGGATGTAACGATGATGATGCCGTCAACCGGAAGAGACTGGAAAACAGTAAGCGGAACGTCACCTGTTCCCGGCGGCATATCAACGAACATGTAGTCGATATTTCTCCATAATGTCTGGTTCCAGAACTGCTTTACCACACCTGCAACGATCGGACCTCTCCAGATAACCGGATCTGTCTCATTGTCCAGGATCATGTTTGCAGACATGATCTCAATACCTGTTGCAGACTGAGCCGGGATCATCAGCTGTCCGTCCGGTGTCACATATGCCATCTGGTGAATACCGAATGCCTTCGGAATAGACGGACCTGTGATATCCGCATCAAGGATACCTACACGATAACCTTTCGCGCGCATCTGGCAGGCCATAAGGGATGTTACCATAGACTTACCTACGCCACCCTTACCACTTACAATGCCGATCACTTTCTTTACAGAACTTCTCGGATCTAATTTCTCAATAAAATCTTCCTTATTCATCTGCTGTTGGCCTGCTGTCTGTCTGCTGCTGCAATTAGCTGTACAGGAACCACAGTCATGGCTGCATGTTTCTGGTGTATTGCTCATGTTATTTTCCTCCAGTTTCTAAATTAATAGTCCTCAAGACCTGTGGCGATCAATTCACAGATAGCTTCTAACGCTGTCTCCTCATCTTCGCCTGTGCACTGAACTTCCACAACTGCTCCGCATTTGACACCGGATGCCATCACATTCAGAACACTTTTTGCATTAATTTCTTTATCTTTATATAAGATCATAATCTTAGACTTAAACTTCATGGAAGCCTGACATAAAATACCTGCCGGACGAAGATGAAGACCTGTCGGGTTTACGATCTCGATTTTTCTAGACTTCATTGGTGTACCTCTCCTTCCTAATAATGGATTCTATAATAGAATCTTAGGAATGTCAAGGCGTGGACTGTTTGGAATAGACACAGCCACAGTAGTTCTGACGGTAGAGATCATGCTCCTTTGAAAGCTCCGTAGAACGCTTGTAACCATTCTTTTTCTTAAAGTCGGAATTTAAGAATTTCACACCGTATTTCTCACCCATCTCTTCACCAATCTGATTCAGGCGATCTGCATCTTTTAACGGACTGATCGTCAGAGTCGTTGTGAAATAATCATAGTTTCCTTCTTTTGCAAGTTTCGCAGATTCCTCCAGACGCAGTTTAAAGCATTCCGTACATCTTGCTCCACCTTCCGGCTCTTTTTCCAGGCCTTTGACAGCCTCATAAAACACTTCTGGATGAAAATCACCTTTCATCAGACGAATCGAATGCTTCACTCCCGCTTCATTCAGTTCCCGAATCAAACGATCCTGCTCATTGACACGGTCCTCGTATTCAGAGTCTGGAAAAATGTTCGGATTATAATAAAATACCGTGATCTCAAAATAGTCAGAGAGATATTCCAGACAATAACTGCTGCACGGTGCACAACAGCTATGCAGGAACAGGCTCGGTACCAAGCCCTCGCGTTCGAAATCTGCCAGAAGCTTATCTAACTCCTTCTGATAATTTCTCTTGTTCATAATTTCCCCATATCTGCCAGAAAAGGACAGCCGGATGTTCTCCTGCTGCCCTTAGCACTCTGTTTTGTTTTCTGTCAATTACAGGAAATCACGGATGCGTTTGCTGCGAACCGGATTTCTCAGTTTTCTCAGCGCATTCGCCTCAATCTGACGGATACGCTCTCTGGTTACGTTGAACTCCTTGCCAACTTCTTCCAGTGTTCTCGGATGTCCGTCTTCCAGACCAAAGCGAAGAACGATAACCTGACGCTCACGTTCTTTTAAATCGCCGAGCAGTGCGTCGATGTGCTCTCTTAACATCACGGACTCTACGTTTCCTTCCGGAGTTACCGCATTGCTGTCCGCAACGAAATCACCAAGGTTGGAATCATCCTCCTCACCGATCGGAGTCTCTAAGGAAGCTGGCTCTCTTGCGATCTGCATGATCTCCATAACCTTATCCTCAGTCATCTCCAGAGCTTCAGCCAGTTCTGTCACGGATGGCTCATAACCTAATTCCAGTGTCAGCTTTCTCTGCATCTTAGACATCTTGTTGATGGTCTCTACCATATGAACCGGTACTCGGATCGTTCTTGCCTGATCTGCTAACGCTCTTGTCACAGACTGTCTGATCCACCAGGTAGCATATGTACTCAGCTTATAACCTTTTGTATAGTCGAATTTTTCTACGCCTTTGATCAGACCCAGGTTACCTTCCTGAACCAGATCCAGGAAACTCATACCACGACCGGTGTAACGCTTCGCGATACTTACAACCAGACGCAGATTCGCCTCGATGAGACGCTCTTTCGCATACTCATCACCTTCGGCTTTTCTCTTTGCAAGTCTCGTCTCTTCGTCTGCGGAGAGAAGCGGGACAGTACCAATTTCCTTCAGATACATACGAACCGGATCTTCTGTTCCGATTCCTTCGAGAAGATCGATTGCCTCAAGGTCAATGTCTTCTTCCATTTTGTCGCCTGAGAAATCGTCATCCATATCTTCCAGGAGCAATGAATCATCATCCACAAGCAATGTGTCATCGATTATCGTCGGTACTACAACAATATTGCTGTTTTCGAGATAACTATAAATTTCGTCCATCTGCTCCGGACTGAGATTGTCTGCCGCGAAGAAATCATTGATCTCGCCTGCATCCAATGCATTCTGTTTTGACTTTGCCAGCTCGACAAGTTTTTTAAGTTTTTCTAAAAATACTGCTTTTTCCACTTTTTCTGCCCTTTCGATTGAAGGTTGTGAAATATAAGACAGCCGAAACTGCCCCATGGTCTTTTATTATATAACATCCTACTACATTTTTCAACATTTTTATGAACGATTTTTGCAGTTTTTTCTGTTTTTTATCCACTATTCTTCAATCGAAGTTTCCGTTCATTCCCCAAACCACTGTTCCAAGAATTCCTTATATACTGCAAATGCATTTGGAATCGGATAACGCCCTTTTAACTCTTCAAATTCTGCCAGAATAAATTCTTCCGGCTGTTCTCCAGCCAATCGTTTCGGGATCTCTGTGATCGGGATCCTGTAACCGTTCATATGCCATTCCACATGACTGAAAATATGTTTTGCGTCCGAAATCCTCTCCGGAACAACTGTTTCATCAAAAAGTCCGGCAACCTCCTCTAAACTGAGTTTTCCCGGAACGCTGATAAATTCATACAGGGATGCCAGCAATCCTTCTGCTCCACGCTTTCTTATGGCTATTTTTTCCCCATATTGAAGGATTAATACGGTCTTTTCCTCTATTTTCCGTTTCTTTTTCGGAGCCTTTACCGGAATTTCGCCGACCAGATTCTCTGCTCTGGCTGCACATACGGTATAAAACGGACAAGAATCACAAAGCGGAGCACCATTCGGAACACAGACAATAGCACCAATTTCGATCAGCGCCTGATTGAAATCTCCGGCTTCGCCTTCCTGAATGATCTCAGAAACCAGCGTTTCCATTTTTTTCTTGGTTGACTGTTTTAAAATATCATCTCTGCTTCCACAGACTCTGGACAGAACACGCAGCACATTTCCGTCCACGGCCGGGGCCGGAATCTCATAAGCGATCGATGCGACCGCTCCGGCCGTATAACTTCCGATGCCCGGAAGGTCTAAAAGCGCCTCACGAGATGCCGGAAGTATTCCTCCGTATTGTTCTACGATCACACCTGCTGCCTTTTTCAGGTTTCTTGCGCGGCTGTAATATCCAAGTCCTTCCCAGCACTTCATCAATTCATCATCCGGTGCTTCTGCTAAAGCCTCCACCGTCGGAAAATGCTCCATAAACCGGAAAAAGTACGGTTTTACAGCCTCTACCCTGGTTTGCTGCAGCATGATCTCAGAAATCCAGATCCGATATGCATCTTTATTTTCTCTCCATGGGAGAGTGCGTTTATGTTCCCGGTACCATGAAAGGAGCGGGCCATAAGCGAAAGCAAGACGCTCTTTGTCTGAGAGTTCTTTACCCTCGGCAAACAGCGTCTGTAACCCTTCATAAGGGGATGGTCTATACATAACCATATACTCCTCGTACAGAAACTTCTCCAGAGATGACCTCTGTCTCGCTTCCATCTTCTAAACGGACCATGAGTCCTCCTGCCGCATTGATTCCGGTGGAAATACCACGAAATTCACCTTTCGGATCCAGGATGCAGACCTCATTGCCCAGATTTACCAGTCTCTCGTTGTATTCTTCAATCAGACCGGACATATCCTCTGTCTTCATGAAGATCTCATAATATTCTTCTAATGCAGCCATGATCCCTGCGATGATCTCGCTTCTTGATATCTTCTCTCCGGACTCCTTATACAGGGATGTTGCGGTCTCTTTGATCTCTTCCGGAAATTCTGTCTGGCTCACATTTATACCGATTCCGATGAGCACATACTTGATCTCCATCTGATCGGTGCTCATTTCTGTCAGGATTCCGCAGATCTTCTTTTTGTTTAACACCAGATCGTTCGGCCACTTGATCAGGCTCTTCTGACCTGTAGTCTCGCGAATTCCCTTCTCCGCTGCCAGTGCCATCACCAAAGTCAGCATGGATGCACTCATCGGATTCATTTCCGGTCTCAGGAGAATCGTCATCCAGATTCCCTCTCCTGCCGGAGACACCCAGCTTCTGCCACGGCGGCCTTTTCCGCCGTCTTGCTGATCTGCCACCACCAGTGTCCCATGAGGTGCACCCTGTTCCGCCAGGATCCGCGCCTGCGTATTAGTGGAATCCGTCAGATCAAAAAATGTGACCTCACGTCCGGCCCAAGATGTATTCACAGCATTTAAAATTCCCTCTCGGGAAAGCATGTCAGAACGATTCATTTCTACCTCCACCAGATGCTGATCGCACTAACGACTGCAAGGATTATCAAAATTGAGCCAAAGATCATCTGGCCGATTGCAGTGATCTTCTGTCTCTGATTCCGCTTGCTTCGTCTTAAATTATAGTTTCCTGTTACCAGGTTCAAAACCGCTGCCAGTAAGAACATAATCGGAAAGAAAATCATATATTCTTCCGGATTCACAAACGATACTGCTGCCATAAGTACAATCGCAATACCGACCACGATATGCATCGTATCCAACGCCGCCGTGGTTCCTCTTACTTTACGCCTTTTCTCGTTTCCAGCCATCTGTCACTTCTCCTATATTTCTCTTTTCCCCTAAAAGCCTGTGCACACGGGAAATGATATCATCAACTGTGTATATCTCCAATACTTCCAGCCCCATCTTCTTCGCACAGAGTTCCAGGAGCGCTCCGTAAAAATCTCTGTAATCCCAATTCGGTTCCATTTTCATTTTCTTTGCCAGGAACGGGAAAATCTTTTCTGTATAAGCCCGGTATCCGGTAATCTTATCCAAATCTTTTTCTCTTACGTATGGTGTCAGATAATCCTGCAAAACTGCAAGTTCCGACATCATCTTGTCAAAATAATATGCCTCTGAGTACGGCATGTCAATATAATATTTTCTTCCTTCCAGACCATACAGCATGCGCATGGCATCATAATAGCCCAGTTTCATATTCCTTTTCGCCTTTTCTGCATCAAATTCCAGGATTCCGCCCAGGTTTCTCCTCGGTTCAATCCGGTAAATATTGACATCTTCCGGAATATCAAACAGCATCTCTCTGTCCACACCAATTCCGAAAATGCGAATTACGATAATATCTTTATACCCTCTGTCTGTCAGAACATTGATCGGAACATTATTAACACTTCCGCCGTCCATAAATGTTTTTCCAAAAAGCTTATCATTTTTAAATCCAGGAAAATAGGAACTGGCGAGAAGCATATCTTTCATCGTGCCCTCCTCTGCCTGTTTTACATCGAAGTTCACTTCTTTTATATCAGATACGGAAAATGATGTGACGAAAAAATCACGATCCGAATTTCGAATTTTTTCCTCGTCTATCGTAGCTGCAATCAGTGCTTTCATCGGTTCGATATTCAGCCCTCTGCCTTTGACAGTCCTTCTCATCTCTGCTGCCATCTCTGTAAAATGAAACGAACGGAAATCCATCGTTTTCAAACTGTCTATGACTTTCGGGTCCACATCGAGAACGTCCGAGTAGTCGATATTTGCCCATATCGCCTCGGCTCTCTCCAGTTCATCCATGCAGATCATCGCTCCGTTTAAAGCACCAACGGAAGTACCAGAAACGCCTTTGATCTTGACTCCGGCTTCGCGGAGGGCCTTCCAGGCACCAACCTGGTAGGCTCCTCTTGCTCCGCCGCCTTCAAGGACGATTCCGTACTCCCGGCTTAAGTCCAGCTTAATTTTCATCTTTTGCAGCAATTTCTGTCACACTCTTTACAAGTCCGGCCATGGACTGGATCTCAGACGGAATGATGATCTTTGTTGCTTTTCCGTCTGCTGCTTTTGCAAAAGCTTCCAGGCTCTTAATGCGGAGAACTGCCTCATCCGCACCTGCTTCTTTGATCATACGGATTCCGTCTGCGTTGGCCTGCTGGATCTTTAAGATCGCCTCAGCCTGACCTTCTGCTTCTTTGATCCGTTTTTCTTTTTCCGCCTCTGCGTGTAAGATCGCAGCTTCCTTCTCTGCCTCAGCGTCAAGGATCGCAGAACGTTTCTTACCTTCCGCAACGAGGATCGTGGATTCTCTTTCACCTTCGGCTCGGAGAATCGCCTCACGACGCTCACGCTCTGCCTTCATCTGCTTCTCCATCGCATCCTGGATCGCTGCCGGCGGAATAATATTCTTCAGCTCCACACGGTTTACTTTGATACCCCACGGGTCAGTCGCCACATCAAGAGCTGCCCTCATCTTTGTATTTATCGTTTCTCTGGAAGTTAATGTCTCATCGAGTTCCAGATCACCGATGATATTTCGAAGAGTTGTCGCTGTCAGATTTTCGATCGCCATGATCGGATTCTCAACGCCATATGCATAGAGCTTCGGATCTGTGATCTGGAAAAATACAACTGTATCGATTTTCATGGTAACATTATCTTTTGTGATAACCGGCT
>JAZOVL010000120.1:0-13093 GCA_045658685.1 Pilosibacter sp. | reverse complement strand
CAGAGGTGGATGATGACCCGAGAGCAGCATACTTCAAACAGGCACAATACGGTGTATATGTTCGTATGGCTCTGATCATGACTTTACTGGAACTGGAGGTTAAATAAGTATGTTAAATATCAGCGGAATTAAAGATGGTGTTGTACTTGACCACATCCAGGCCGGAAAAAGCATGGATATTTACAAATATCTCGGACTTGGCAAATTAGACTGTACCGTTGCGATCATCAAAAATGCGCGCAGCAACAAAATGGGACGCAAGGATATCATTAAGATCGAAGGCACGATCGACAGTCTGAATCTGGACATTCTTGGCTATATCGATCACAACATTACAGTCAACATTATCCATGATAATAAGATCATAGAAAAGAAGACATTGAGTCTTCCGGACCGTATTACAAATGTGATCCACTGCAAGAACCCGCGCTGTATCACATCCATCGAACAGGAACTGCCGCATGTCTTCTATCTGGCTGATAAGGAAAAACAGGTTTATCGCTGTCAGTACTGCGAAGAGAAATATAAAGCAAAAGATAAAAAGTAATAAAAAAGACCATTGGATTTTTCCAGTGGTCTTTTCTTCTTTCTCAATAATTCTGAGCAAAACGATAAGCCGGGTTATGTCGTGGATGATCATCTATCTAGACCGTCTGTCACCAGACGGCTCAAGCGACCTACCCGGAAGCAGACGGGCCGCCTTATGCTCCCTATTCGGTCTTGCTTCGAGTGGGGTTTACATGTGCCCTCTCTGTTACCAGCGAGGCGGTAGTCTCTTACACTGCCTTTCCACCCTTACCTGCGTAAAACGCAGGCGGTTTATTTCTGTTGCACTGTCCCTGGAGTCACCTCCGCCAGACGTTATCTGGCACCCTGCCCTTTGAAGCCCGGACTTTCCTCTCCTGCACCCTTTCGGTCATGCAGCAGCGATCATCTGTCTTACTCAGAACGAAACTCACTATAACACAATTCTTTTTTTCTGTCCAGAGGTGTTTTAAACCTTCAGACAACTTCCTCCAATAAACTCTCGAAGAATCGAGTTTTTGGGGATCATTTCACTATCCATTCCAAGGAAATAATCCATGAATTTTAAAAGTCTCTTCGCCTCATCATACTCCACCGTATCCCGAGGAATTCCAAACAAGAGCGGCTCCGCATACAGTTTCAGTACTGCCAGTTCATATACCAGAGCTGAATTAAACATCACATCTGCTGATTCCTGATATGGGAAGATATTTCTATCCTCTCCACGTCTGACAGACTGCCACATCTGGATGGTCTCAAAAGCATTGGTTCCTCTTGTCCTTGCATCTCGCACCATGCGTCGGATCAAACGTCCGTCTGTGGTCGGGATTCGATTGTGTTCATCCACATTTAACTGTGTCAGCGCACTGATATAGATCTTAAACTTGCTCTCTTTGGGCATCGAATAGGAAAGTTCATCATTCAGGCAATGAATGCCTTCAATAATTAGAATATCCTTCTTACCCATCTGCAGATAGTTACCTTTGTATTCCCGTTTTCCTGTGTGGAAATTGAAACGTGGAATCTCTACTTTGTCACCTGCTAACAGGGCATTCATATGTTCATTGAAGGTCTCGATATCCACACAGCCAAGTGCTTCCATATCGATATTTCCAAACTCATCTGTCGGATAATCTTCACGGTTGCGGAAATAATTGTCTACTGCGATTGGATGTGGATTGTAGCCAAGAGCCTGAAAATGCGTTGCAAGCCGATGACTGAATGTGGTTTTACCAGAGGAAGACGGACCTGCGATCATAACGATTCGCTTATCCGGATCTCGGGCCGCCATCTCCGCAATATTACCAATATTCTTTTCCTGCAAAGCTTCCTGCATCATAATCAGCTCCGCGCCTTTTCCATCGCAGATCAATTTGTTCAGTGCAGCCACATTCGGAACTTCCAACTTGTCGCTCCAACGGTAAGAATCACGAAGGACATGGAATAGCTTCTCACGGAACGGTTCAATAATCACTTCTTTTGGATTACGCTCTCTCGGAAGGAGAAGTAAAAATCCTTTGTGGTATGGAATCAGATCAAAATATTTCACATATCCTGTATTCTGAACCATGTAGCCGTAATAGTAATCTTCGAACTTTTCTATGCTGTAGATATTCACTCTGGAAGCACGTCTGAACTTGAATAATTGTTCTTTATCCAGCATTCCGTGACTGTGGAATAATTCGACGGCTTCGTCTGTATTGACACTGCGCTTCATGATCGGAATCTTTTGCTCCACTATGGAAATCATTTCTGATTTTACTTTCTGCAACAATTCCGCGTCCAGTTCTACATCGCCTACAAGCTCTCCGTAAATTCCGTTGCCAAGTGCAAAATCGATCTGAACTTTTTTAATTTTTTCTCTCGGAATGATTTCATAACAAGCCTTCAGTAAAATGAAAATTGCACTACGTTCGTAGGTTTTTTTTCCGACCGGATCTTTGAAAGTAATAAAAGAAACTTCAGAATCCTCTTTGAGTGTTTTATGAAGTTCTTTCAATTTTCCATTGACACGTACAAGGAGTATATCATCCTCATACTGCGGCTGAAACTCTTTCGCTATCTCCAGAAATGACGTTCCTTCCGGATACGTCCGCATTTCATCATTTACCTTCACTGCCAACATATCCATTCCTCCAATCTTAAAACACGTGATTATATAACCACGGACGGAAACGCGATCGGCATACGGAGTATTTCAATCTCCTCTCCAAGGCGTTCTTTCAAATAAACTTCCACATGCTCCAGGAATACATGTTCCAGGCCATAATGACCGGCATCAATGATCATCAGTCCCTGAGCTTCTGCATCAATTCCTTCATGATGTCCGATATCTCCTGTAATCAATACCTGAGCACCTTTTTCAATTGCTGCTTTAATCGTACTTCCACCGGCTCCCGGACAAGTTGCTGCAACTTTTACCGGTTCTGTCTCCCAAATCTGACTTCCATATACGGTTACATACGGAAGATTAAATACTTCTTTTATCTTCTTAGCCAATGCTCTTCCATTCATTGGTGCCGCAAGAACACCGACCTTTCCGATTCCGTAGGCTGTTCCGTTTTCTTCTCCCATCTCTTCCAACGGAGCCCCAAACACGATTTCGAGACGTTCTGCAACCACATCAGCCATTCCTCCCGGAACAGAATCATAGTTCGTGTGCATTGCAAAATAAGAAATATCCGACTGTATCATCTCTACAACACGGCGACCGATAAAGTCTTCATCTGTAATATGTTTCATCGCACGAAAGATCAGCGGATGATGGCTCACGATCATATCCACACCTTCTTTTACCGCTTCTTCCACTGTTTTATCATCCACATCCACAGTTAACAGAATTTTCTTTACTTCTTTATCCTGACGACCGACCAAAAGTCCCGGATTATCCCAGTCGCATGCCATGCGTTTCGGAGCCAGCTCCTCCAAGATCTCCATCAGTTCTTTACATTTCATTTTGTACCTCCCGGTTCAAAGAAAGTTTCTCTTCAACCTCCCTCAGGCTCTCTTGGGCTCGTTCAGACTGACTTGCCTGCTTTTCCAGATTCCTTTTGAGAGTCACAAGCTTTGCTTCCTCATCTTTTAAAAAGTCCAAAAATACCTGATTTTTCGTATTCTTCAGATAAGTACCGTAGCGATAACGCTTTTCTGATGCCGCACGATCAGTGGTATCATGACACGATCCAGCCTGATTACCGGCTTTACGAACATCCATTACCGTATAGAACTTTCCTTCCTCAAAAATCATATCTTCCTTGGCGATCACAAAACCATTCATTTCCAGCCATCCTCTGACTTTATGAAGCTCAGAATGCGGAGACAGCACCCACTGTTCTACGGTATCCCACATATGACGTCCCTCTTCCATGATATGTATCACAAGTTCACCGCCCATTCCTGCAATGATCACGGATTCTGCCTCTCCTGCAGACAACTTCTGTACTCCATCTGAAAGTCTCGCCTCGATTTTTTCTTTCATTCTGGCAGCCGCGATATTCTCCTCAGCCTTGGAGAGCGGACCTTTTCGTACGTCCATGGCATATGCACGTTTCACAATCCCTCTCCTTACAAGTTCCACAGGCACATGACCGTGGTCAGTGCCCACATCTGCTGCCGATTCTCCCGGCTTTACAAAAGAAACCACCATTTCCAGACGGTTTGATAATTTCATCTTCTCTCGATTCCTTCCTTTGTATAATCTTATAATTCCAGATAATCTTTCAGTTTCCGGCTTCTGCTCGGATGGCGAAGCTTTCTCAATGCTTTCGCCTCAATCTGACGAATTCGCTCTCTGGTCACATTGAAATCCCGGCCCACTTCCTCCAATGTCCTTGGACGGCCGTCATCCAGTCCAAACCGCAGGCGAAGTACTTTCTGCTCTCTTTCCGTCAATGTTTCCAGAACCTCTGTTAACTGTTCACGCAGCAGCGTATACGTCGCCGCATCCACAGGAACCGTCACCTGTTCATCCTGAATAAAATCTCCCAGATGACTGTCTTCCTCTTCACCGATTGGTGTTTCCAGGGAAACCGGATCCATGGAAATTTTCATAACTTCCTGAACTCTCTCTACCGGAATGTCCATAGCATCTGCTATCTCCTGCGGCGATGGTTCTCGTCCTAACGTCTGTACCAACTGTCTCTGTGTTCGGATCATACGATTGATCGTCTCTACCATATGAACCGGAATTCGGATCGTACGCGCCTGATCTGCAATTGCACGGGTAATCGACTGACGAATCCACCAGGTCGCATAGGTGCTGAATTTATAACCTTTTTTATATTCAAACTTTTCAACTGCCTTAATGAGTCCCAGATTACCTTCCTGGATCAGATCCAGAAACTGCATTCCGCGTCCCATATACCGTTTGGCAATGCTGACAACCAGACGAAGATTCGACTCAGCCAGTTTACGCTTCGCCTCTTCATCGCCAAGAGCGATCCTCTTCGCCAGTTCAATCTCTTCTTCCACTGAAAGAAGCGGTACCTTTCCGATTTCCTTTAAATACATTCGGATTGGATCATCCAGCCCGATTCCATCCGGAACAGAAAGATCGATGGTTTCCACATCCACCTCTTCCTCTGGATCATCTTCCAGGAACACTTCTGAATCAGGGTCCTCTTCCATTGCCACACGCATTACATCGATCTTTTTGTTTTCCAGAAAGTCATAGATGTAGTCCAATTTTTCAGGCGGAAGCTCTTCTCCCACAAACATATCCAGGATTTCTTTCTGCTCAAGGACATTCTTTTTCTTTTTGGCAATTGCCACAAGCATGTCCAGTTTATCCTCTAATGTAAGTACTTTTTCCTCCATAACTTCCCATCCTTTCAGGCTTCTCCCGATCAATCCAATGATATTTTCAGGTTCGCCAATTCAGACTGCTGTCTGATGATTTTCTGTAACTGTGCAATATCCGTCGCTCTTCTGCTCTGCACCTCCAGACTGTTCTTTTTGATCTTCTTTACAGTCTCAGAGAATGCCTTCTTTTGTTCTTCATTATTTAAAGACTCAGCAAGGCTTGCATGAAAGAGCGCTGCCACCTCCCTGTATTGTTCCTCACCTTCAATAAAACGATTCAAAATCTGAGCCGGATTGATATTTCCTTTTTTATGCTCTTCAAAGACCATTCCTGCGACATCCTGGTAGAGTTCATCGATAAAATCTTCCGGGCCAATGATCCCTTCGATTCTTTCAAATAATTCCGGTCGTTCGATCAGCCAGGTCAATAACAATCTCTGCGATTTTTTTATACCATCTTCTTTATCCTTTTTCTGTTTCGCACGTACACTTCCATCGGTTTCTTTCGGTTTTACACCGACTCCGATCTGTCCGCCCAATGCAGCCACAAGACGTTTCAGATCGTCCAATGGAATCATATACTCACGTGCAACAGCTTCTGTATAATTATCTCTTTCCAGCTTTTCGGAAAACTCCAATAGTTTCCTCGCAACGGCATTATAAAAACCTGTCTTTGACTCCGGATCCTGCATATTATACTCGCTTCGAATTACAGAAATCTCAAACATAAAGCTATTTACTGCACGGTCAATTCGCTTCTGGAATTCATCCTGACCGAGATTTTTGATAAACTCGTCTGGATCCTTGTACGGCTTCATGTCCAGAACTTTTACCGACATTCCAACTTCTTTCAGGATCGGGATCGCTCTCAGTGCAGCTCTTACACCTGCACCGTCACTATCATAAGTCAGAACTACCTGATCCGTATAACGTTTTAAAAGCACCGCATGCTGGGAAGTAAACGCCGTTCCCAATGATGCTACTGCATTGGTAAATCCCGCCTGATGAAGCGCGATCACATCCATATATCCTTCACAGATCAGCATATATTTTGCCCTCGATGTGCGCGCATAATTCAATCCGTAGAGATTTCGGCTCTTATCAAACAATTTTGTCTCCGGAGAGTTCAGATACTTCGGCTCTCCATCACCCATCACTCGACCGCCAAATCCGATCACACGGTTATTCACATCAAGGATCGGGAACATCACACGATTCCAAAATTTATCATGAGCTCCGCGCTCCTCAATAAAGAAAAGACCTGTTTCCTTTAATATTGCATCTGAATATCCTTTCGACCGCATGTACTGATACAAGTCGTTGGACGTCTTATTGGCAAAACCAAGACCAAATCGTTTGATCGTCTCGTCCGTCAGCTGGCGACGCTTTAAATAATCGTATCCAATTTTTCCATGCGGCTGTTTCAACTGATAATAAAAATAATTAGCCGCCAGTCGATTAATTTCCAACAATGTATTTTTCAGATCTGCTGCTGCCTTGGCTTCCTTTGAATACTCCACCTCCGGAAGCGTAATGCCAACACGGTCTGCAAGCATTTTCACTGCCTCCACGAAAGAATAATTTTCATATTCCATCACAAATGTAATCACATTTCCACCGGCTCCACAGCCGAAACAATAATACATCTGTTTTCCCGGAGATACGGAAAAGGAAGGAGATTTCTCATTATGGAAAGGACACAGACCAAAATAATTGGCACCTTTCTTTTTTAAATTTACGTACTGGGAAATCACGTCTACAATGTCATTTCTCGTTCGTACCTCTTCTATCACATCATCCGGATAATACATCGATTCCCTCCATCGTTTCTATTGTTTCCTATACCTTCCACGCCTTCGGAACAAATAATTCTTCAAACTGATCAATGGCATAGCTGTCGCTCATGCCTGCAATATAATCGCACACCACACGTTCTTTATTTTCCAGCCAGTTATCCATCATCGTCAGATACTCTTCCGGAAGCTGATCCACATGCTCCAGATAGTACTGATACAGACTCACGATCAATTGCTGTGCTTTATATTCTTCCGTTTTCGCCGCCGGATTCTTATACACATTGTCAAACATCCACTGGCGAAGGCTCTTCATGGCTCCTTCCACATCCGGAGACATGATAATGTCAGGTTTATCCATACTGTTCAAAATAATATCATGAATCATAATATCCAGGCGTTCCTTTACAGAACTTCCCAAAATCTCTGAATACTCCTTCGGAATATCATGCTCTGTAATAATTCTTCCACGGATCGCATCATCAATATCATGATTAATATAAGCAATTTTATCGGAAAAACGTACGATTTTTCCTTCCAATGTCGAAGGCATACGAGAAGAACCATGATTTAAGATTCCATCTCGAACCTCCTGGGTCAGATTCAGACCACGGCCCTTTTTCTCTAACACCTCAACCACACGAACACTCTGTCTGTAGTGCGCAAATCCATCTTCACAGATTTCATTTAATATGTATTCTCCCGCATGACCAAACGGTGTATGCCCAAGATCATGGCCAAGGGCGATCGCCTCTGTCAGACTTTCATTGAGTCTCAATGCCTTCGCGATCGTTCTGGCAATCTGAGAAACTTCCAGTGTATGAGTCAGACGAGTCCGATAATGATCACCTTCCGGTGCCAGAAATACCTGTGTCTTATGCTTTAGTCTTCGAAATGACTTACAATGTACAATTCGGTCACGGTCTCTCTGATACGCGGGGCGGATATCACAAGGCTGCTCCCAGCGTTCCCTTCCCTTCGTTTCGCAACTGAAAGAAGCGTAAGGGCTCAAATTCTCACGCTCCCACTGTTCCATCGTTTCTCTGATACTCAAACAGACCGCCTCCTTTGTGTATAGCAACTGCCTATACTTCTGGCATTTTACATTAACGATATAACTATTATATCACAAAGAATTATTTTTTAGAACTATTTTTTCTTTGTATTTTGTTACAATAATCGGGAATTTTCCGATAAATCTGCTATTTCCATCCTTAATATATCAAAATTCAACAAACATTCTTCTATTCAGGAATACTGTCTGCCACACAAAGTGCCCCGTATCCCACTCGGGGATTCGGATATTCTGTTTCTCCAAGAATCGGTCTGGCTCCTTTACGAAGATATGCCTTCACCTTATCTCCGTACAAATAGGGATCATTCTCCTGCACAATCCCCCACTCCATCAATAAAGCTGCTGCACCCGTGACCAGAGGAGCTGCAAACGAAGTTCCGGTCACAGGAGCATATCCACCACCTCGCTGTGGTGCTGTAATTCCAACTCCAGGAGCAGCCAGATCCGGTTTTGGTATTTGATAATCCCTCGTATTCCCCCTTCCTGAAAAAGGGGCATAAGTTCTCGTAACATCGTCATACGCTCCGACAGAAATCGGTCGCAGGGCTGTTGATGGTATTGTAAGCGATGTCTCAGGCACCGGCCGCAAAAACCTGGTTGATCGATTCAGAACTCCCGCAGCAGGCAGCCACATGTCATATTTCCCATCTACAATTTTAATAGGCCTCAGTGTAAATTTCCAAATTCCGCTCTCGATATAATCCCCGGGCGGAAGAAAATCAAAATAAATCTCCTGTGCTTCCGAAAACGGTCCCGGTTCTCCGTAATACAACAATATTCTGGCTCCCCCCATGTCAATTTCCGAAGGGCCCATTCTTCTATCAATCTGTTGCTCAGCACTTCCGGAAGGATTCGTAAGAAAAACTTCAAAATCATCTACGTAATTCTTCCACAACTGCACACTAAAGCCTGTTTCGTATGGCGATACCGAGAGTTCAATCACCTGATCGCCCTGAGCAGGTACATTTTTCGGATTTTGCATCCTCCCGCTCACATGCCCAGCTTTGTCTCCTTCATTTCCTGTTCCAATCACAAACACGCTGCGGCCCACTTCCGTAAGCTGATCAATGTAGCGTTCAAACAGACCGTTCCCATCGTGGGATCCATAGGCATTTCCAAAACTCAGATTGATTGCAACCGGCCGTCCAAGCTCCACTGCCTTTCGCACAACAAAATCAAGGCCACTCATGACCTGAGTTGTCCTCGGAAATCCCTCCGGGTCCGGTACACCTAAGCGAACAATGATCAAATCACTGTTATATGCGGCTCCTCGATACCGTCCATTGCTCTCCCGTCCATTTCCGGCTGCTATCCCGGCAACTGCTGTTCCGTGGCCTGTTGCATCCGCTGACGGAACCAACTGCATGGCCATTTCCCTGTTTTCGGAATTCAGCGCCTGATCAATCTCTTCTTTCGTAAAAATCCGATCTAACACCTGGTCATATAAAAACAGAATTCTGGAACTTCCATCTTCATTTCTGAAGTCCCCATGAAAATAGTCAATCCCAGAATCTACAATCCCTGCCAGAACACCACGTCCACTCAATTGTATAGAACCAGAATTCTGTACAGACCAAAAACAAGAGGCTGCCTTTGCCTGATTCAAAGCAAAATACAGCCTCTTTGGTTTTTCCGCATATTCTATTTCTTCTATAGTATTAATAACAGAAGCCACCAGCTGCTCCGGAATCTCCAGAATTGCAAACCTTCCTAACAATTCCTGAATCCCAGCCTCCGGAAATCTCCTTTGCAGAACGTCACGCAAATCTCCGCTGTATTTGACAATGACCTCCCAGGTTTTCGATCTCGAATCAAATCCGACATTCAGTTCCTCTGTCTGTACCCTCTCATTTTCAGGTGTAGAAAGTGCCAAATTTAATAAGTTCTCTGCCTTTTGAACCGTCACAGAAACCCTCTTGTGGTTTTTAATATAAATATGTAAGTTGCGGAGCTATCATGCTGTTCTCTTTAAGCAAATACTGCAAAAGTCTGCATGATATACATAAAAATCGGAATTGTACACATGCTGATGATCGTTGTCATTGTGATCACCGTACATGCAAACTCGTAGTCACTGTCATACTGTCTCGCCATAATGCCCATCTGTGTCATGGCAGGCATGGTGGATAACATAAAGAATACCTGCTTCATCATCGGAGCTATCGGCATCAGACGAAGGAACAGAATAGACATGATCGGAACCAAAACAAATCTTGTGGCCAAAGCCGCAAACAGATCACGACCAAATGCCATGGAAGACTTATCCATATTGCGGATCACACTTCCGATAAAGAACAAAGCAAGCGGAGAAGTTACGCCACTGATCATCGTCAACGGTTTCTGAACAAAATCCGGAAGTTCAATTCCGATCAGAACCACGACAATACCACCGATCATACCCATGATCGGAGGATTGATCAGCTTCTTTAAGTTCTCAAAAAACTGAGATTTTCCGTCTGTGTTCTGAACTTTTCCACGCTGCAGCAGCCAGATACCGATGGTCCAGAATGTGACTGTATTGGCTATGTAAAAGATTACACCAATCGTAGAAACATTCTCACCCCAAAGAGCCTGGATAACCGGAAATCCGATAAATACCACGTTAGGGAACGCCGATGCTGCTATAAACGTACTGATTCGCTTTTTGCTGACCCGGAATACCTTGCTTGCCAACGCACCTACAAGAATGCTCATCAACGTCACACCAAAAGTTACCGGAAGCTTGGTCACCAGATCGAACAAGTTCTCTCTCGTTCCAACATCCTTATAAATATTGTAGAACATATAAAATGGGATCGTTGCCTGGATGGTGAATTTGGAAAGGAAGTCCATTCCTGCCTTTCCAAACCATGGCTTGCCGGTAAAATAATATCCCAGGCCAATGATCGTCATTAATGCAAAAACACTTTTTATCGACTGTAATACCATAAAACTACCTCCGTATCCACCAGTCTCACACTGTTTCTTCTTATTTTAAGAAACCATTTACAATCTGCTCTTCCGCTTCCTGTTCTGTCAGACCGAGAGTCATCAACTTGATGATCTGTTCGCCTGCGATCTTTCCGATGGCTGCTTCATGAATAAGTGCTGCATCCGGATGATTTGCAGTAATCTCCGGAAGAGAACTGATCTTCGCATTGTCCATAATGATCGCATCACACTCTGTATGTCCACTGCATGCTGCATTTCCGATCAGATTAGAATAAAACATCTGCTTAGAATTGTCACGAGCAACAGAACGGGAGCTGATCTTCGCACTGGAATTTGCACCATCCATGGAAACATCAAAACGGCTGTCCGCATACTGGGTACCATGAGTCATCAGACGCTCCTGCACAACCAGCTTTGCTCCTTCTTTTAAATGTGCAATTGTTTCACGCTTCGTAGAATCAATACCTTTGATCTGAACAGACTCCATCTCCATGTGTCCGCCCTCCTCAATGATGATCTCTGTACGCGGATTCATAATATTTTCTCCTGTACCTTCACCCTGACCATAGTGTTTTTCTACATATTTTAATTTCGCATTCTTACCAATGAAGAAACGGTGAATACCGTCATGGCGGGATTCCTTTGCACCGCCATTGTGAATACCACAACCTGCAACGATGGTCACATCAGAATCCTCTCCAATATAGAAGTCATTGCAAACCGCCTCGTTAATACCGGACATACTTAAAATAACCGGAATATGCACACTTTCTCTCTTGGTGCCCGGTTTGATGTGTACATCAATACCGGTTCCGTCTTCACGCGGAATAATATCAATATTCTCTGTTGTACCGCGTCCCATAGAAAGACCATTGGCGCGGATGTTGTAAGCTCCCTGCGGAATCTCATGAAGTCCCGCCACTTTTTCTAATAAATCACGAAGAATCGGATCCATCCTTACGCCTCCCTTCTAAATGCCGGACATCCGCTCATTGCGGAAGCGGTTCCCAAAATTTCCGGAAGAATTTCATCTTTCGGTCCGTGTTTTAAAATAGAACCTTCTGAGATCACAACGATTTCATCAGCAATGTTTAAAATTCTCTCCTGGTGAGAAATGATCACGATAGAACCATGAGTATTCTCTCTCATATTTTCAAAAACCTCGATGAGATTATTAAAACTCCAAAGATCAATGCCGGCTTCCGGCTCGTCAAAAACAGAAAGCTTGGTGCCGCGAGCTAAAACAGAAGCAATCTCAATTCTCTTTAACTCACCGCCGGATAAACTGCCGTTAATCTCACGATTAATATAATCTTTTGCACAGAGACCAACTTCTGCCAGATACTTACAAGCATCTGCAGCAGAAAGCTCCTTCTTGGCAGCAAGGCGGATCAGATCGAGAACTTTTACACCTTTAAAACGAACCGGCTGCTGAAATGCAAAGCTGATACCAAGATTTGCACGCTCTGTGATGGACTTTTCTGTAATGTCTTCACCATCTAACAAAATCTGACCTGAGCTCGGTTTTTCAATACCCATGATCATCTTTGCCAAAGTTGATTTACCGCCACCGTTCGGACCTGTAATTACAACAAATTTATCGTCACCAACCGTCAGGCTGATATCTTTTAAGATTTCTTTTTTTCCCGGTCCCGCATCGACACCAAAGGAAAGATTTCTTAATTCTAACATGGTTCCTCCTAAAGCGTAATCCTACGCATAGTATTTCATAATATTTTTATCCGGACGCGACTCCGGATTTCCTGTCTGCGCATTCGCATACCGTAGTATTATATACCATTTTCCCCAAAATTACTATCCTGATTTTCTTTAATATATAAAAAGCGGAGCACTTTTTTATACAATACAAATGACGTTTCCCATTGTACAAAAAAAGAGCAGGTCCTTCGACCTGCTCTCTTTTCATTCACTGCGGAAGATGGGGCTTGAACAAGTCGGAGGCCAAGCG